>JASHXK010000242.1 GCA_030043575.1 Terriglobales bacterium | reverse complement strand
AAAGGCCGTTCGGTGCGCATCATGATTCCAGTGAACGTGCGCGGCAACGGCGATGTGCGCGAGCTGGGCAATCGCATCTCGTTCCTGCCGGTGACCATTCCGCTGGACATTCGTAGTCCGCAGAAGCTGTTCGAGTTTGTGCGGGCGCGCATGGAAGTGCTGAAGCGGGCGCGGGCGGCGGAGTTCGTAGGCTTTGCCGGCGGCTTGTTCTCGGCGATTCCCACGCCGATCTGGGCAGCGATCGGGCCGGTCGCCAGCCAGTTGCCACTCAGCTTGTGCAACATCATCTGCACCAATGTACCGGGACCGCAGTTTCCGCTGTATCTGCTCGGGCACAAGATGCTGTCGTGGTATCCGTATGTGCCGATTGGCGGGGAGATGGGGGTGAACTGCGCGATCCTCAGCTACAACGGCACAGCCTATTTTGGAATCACCTGCGATGTGGGCGCGGTGCCTGATCCTGAGCACCTGGAAAAGTTTGTCACGATAAGTTGCGCCGAGCTGTGCAAGGCCGGCAAGAGCAGCAAGCAGGAGCCGGCGGATCCGCCGGCTGAGACAATGAAGCAAGCAGAGCGCAAGCCTCCGCGGCGTCGGCGGCCGAATGCGGTGATACCGGTGGTCCCGAAACCAGGCCGTAAAGAAGCGCCAGTGGAATCTGCGGCGCCGGCGGAAGCTTCGGTGAAAGCTGCTGCTCAACCACGGAGCGAAAAGGTGCTTGCCGCGGCGGGGGATTGAGGGGTGGAGCACTGCTTTAGCGGTGCAAGTACCATCAGCCGACAAGGCCTGGTTTCAGCCGCTGAGGTGAAAAGCGGTACGTCAGGCGCTAAAGCGCAAGCTCAAACAGACATCGATAACTGCACGCCTAGAGGCGTGCTCTACCCTTTGGCGAGCCTCAAGCTGACCTAGTATCCGAAAGAACGGGCGACACGGCCCATCCTTCCTTCGTTTGATAAGTCATGGAGCGCTGCCCAGCGCTTTGCGTGTGCATTCCAGGGTGTGAATCAGCGACTCCTGTGGCAGGTTGCGGATGATGGGCTCGATGATCCATCCCAGGCCGTAAGGTATGTCGCGGGTGAGCGAGATGGCGCGGCACTCGATGTAAACTCCGTTCGCTGCGGGAGCGGGCGGTCGACGCTCGTCGCTTTTCTCATCGAACTTCCAGTACGAATACAAGCGCCACAGAAAACCGTAGCCGGTGTCGGGATCGAGGGCGTGCTCTTTCTCGGTGCCGGCGTCTTCCACTTCGACAATACGCGTGGTGTAAGAGCGGCAGAACCAGCGGCCGGGACTGACCTCGGAGTAATGCACGTCGTGATCGGTATCGAGAACGACGGTGATGATTTTCTTCTTCAGCAGGCGCAGAAAAATCTTGAAGTCGTTGCCGTCGTGGCTGATGAGCCTGGAGCCGATGACCTCAGGCTGGTAGATGTTTTTGTGGTTGTCGTAGTTCTGGACGAGTGCGAGCGTCTGCTCCACGGTGGCGCCGGGAACAAAGACCGCGCCCGTCCAGTCGTGAATCAGGCCGTTGGGGACTTTGACCGGCCAGTCGCCAGCCCAGAGTTTGGCGACGACTTTGCCCTGCCGAACCTGCTGGGCACGCTCCGGACTGGTGTCCGACCACAGAAAAGCGCCAGCGCCTTTAAGCAATGGCTGCATGCCGGCTTCCGCGTCGCGGATGTAGCTCTCGAACGCCTCCAGGGTTCGCGGTTTTAACTGCACTATGTTGGCGGTCTGCACCATGGAGCACCAACGGTGGGTGGAGCACGCCTCCAGGCGTGCGGTAAGGGATGCTCAATATCGATGAGCGGCTTCAGCCGCGGTGAAGCACATGCCGCTGGCTGAAACCGGCTCGGCCTAACAAGAAGCGACTTATCGGCTCATCGGAGAAGCGAGTGATGCACGCCTGAAGGCGTGCTCCACCCATTAGCTGCGCGACGCCGACAAGCCTGCGCTTCTTCTGGGCGCTGATTCGCTGTCGCGGGCTCTGGCTTTGGGTGTCGCCGGTACAGAGCGTCTGCCCCTGACACTTTCGGACGAGAACAGATAATCTTCGACCTCGTCGATGCGCTCGTCGGCATCGTGGTAGCCAAGATCAATCAGCTCGCGCGTGTATTTCGGGGTGAACAGCAAGTAGCTCATCACGTCGGAGCAGGAAGCTGCGTCGCGTCCCAGACTGTTCACGAAGTACTGGATAAGAACCGGCATGTCGCGCTGATGGTGCCACGCTACCTCGGTCAGATCCACGGAGGGCGTGACCTGAAGTACCGTCAACGGCCGCATCTTCTCGCAGCGTTCCAGTCCCGACTGGCTGATCTGGCCAGTCTCGAGCAGCTGATTCAAGCGCTCCAGGTGCTCTACGTCCGTTGCCAGGTGATCCAGGAACATCACGTTGAACAGAACGCCCATGACCTGCGCCAGCGAGGGGTCTTTTTCGTCGGACGCTTCCTCCTGATGTTCGCGATTTTCGCAGCGCACGCCGATGGCGAAGATCTTCTCCGCGCCCAGGCGAATGATGGGGCTGAGCGGCTGCTGGAGCCGCAGACAGCCGTCGCCGAAGAACGCCGCACCGCGCGAAGTTTCCAGACGCACGGGCTGAAAGACCAGTGGAATGGCGGCGGAAGCGCAGATGTGTTCGACGGTGATCTTGGCTGCCAGGGTCACGCGCCGGCTGCGGTTCCACATCGGATGGCCCTTGGCGCCTTGAATGAAGAGATAGCTTTTGCCGGAGCTGTAATTCGTCGCCGAAATGGCCAGCGCGTAAAGATGTGCGCGCCGGATGTTGTCCTGAATGCGGCTGCAATCAAGATGTTTTCTCAGGTAATGGCGCAAGGGAGTGGCATCCAGCAGGGAGCGCGCATTGCCGCCGCCGAGCGCGCCTCCAAGCGAAAGATCGAGCAGCCAGATGAGCGAGTTGTGGGCCTGCGATACGAAGTCGCAGCGGAAGACATCGGAGGGTTCGAGATTGGACCACAGCTCGGCGAGCAGATGGGTCGCGCGGGAGAACTCGTCGCAGCCGGCCGCGAGAGCCGAGCCGTTCACGGCACCGGCGGAGGCGCCGCCGATGATGGGAAAAGGATTGCCCTGCGTCTGAACCCGGCTAATCTCCCCGATTCGCTTAAGAACGCCTGCCTGATAGGCCCCGCGAGCTCCGCCACCGGTCATGGCCAGACCGAGCACTTTTCCCATGCTTCCCCTTGGTCCCGCTGGACTCTAAGCGCATCGTGGACCGCGAATCAGAGATTGTCAAGGCGAGGCGTCACCCAACGTGAGTGATTTGCAGCAAGGAATGCCTGTGCGGTCAGCCACGTTTTCGCGCAGAGGTTTTTTGGGATGAACGGGATTTCTTGCGCGGCTTGGGCGCCGACGGCCGCGCTTCCAGTTCAGCGATGCGACGGTGCAGCTCCAGCAGCTCGGCGCTGGGCTCGGCAGGCTTCTCGGGCACTGCCGTGCTTTGGATGAAGTTCTTCATCGTCTGCAGCGGCGAAAGCGCAGCGGACTGCATCTGGCTGAGGCGATCCTGCACCGAGCTCTGCACCTTCTGATAGGTATCGAATGCCGACTTCAGATACCAAAGGATGAATTCCTGGCCAACGTGATCAGTGGTGACGATGAGTTGGCGGAGCAGTTCGAGCGGCAGGCCGGCAGGTTGTCCCTTGGCATCTTCGACGATGATCTGGGTCAGCGTGACGCGGGTGAGATCTTCGCCGGTGTTGGCGTCGACCACCTGAACGTCTTTCCCGTTTCGGACCAGCGCGGCAATATCTTCCAGGTTGATGTAGCGGCTGTTGGAAGTGTCGTACAGTCTGCGGTTTGCGTACTTCTTGATGACGATGGTGTCGGCAGCCACGGTTCGACTCCTCTGTTGCAGTGCAAAATATCCAGCAAAGTCCTTGACAGCCTACCTTGAGAATACTACATTCGAATCGATGCTGCACTGCAGCAAAATCATTGGAGGGAATCATGCCTAGGAATGGAAAGCCCGAGTCCGCACATGCGGGCGATTCGTCGTTCATTTCTCTGCTGTCGGGATGGGTGCAGCAGGGGGTAGAAAACTTCTTCGCCACGCAACGGATTCTGGTTGACCTGGCGATGACCCAGAACACGAATGCAATCAACCTGGTCCGCAAGCGCTTTGCCAGTCCCGATTTTTGCCCGGCCGCGATCCTTACCGAGTTGGCGGGTGAGGGAATGACCAACTTCATCGAGGGCCAGAAGCTGCTGCTCAGCCTGGTGCAGAAGGAGCATGAGATCGTCACCAATGGCGTGAAGGAGCGCGTCGGTGGCAATACCACCGCAGTGGCGATGACGGAGCTGATGCAGCGCGGCTTCGATACTTTCGTCGAGATGCAGCAGGAGTTCCTGAAAATGGCCAGCAAGCAGACCACCACCTGGCTGAACTCGATCAAGTCCGGCAAGGCCTTCGATCCCGAGGGCCTGGTGGAGATGGCGCGCGACGCCATGGAGACCTTCGTTCACACGCAGAAGAAGTTTCTGGATGTGATCGCCGAAGAGACCTCGAAGGCGACCAGCGGTAAAGAGCCGACGAAGAAGATGAAGCGGACCGAACTGTCCGAACTGGCCAAAGAAGCAACCGACGCGTTCATCGACGCGCAGAAGAAGCTGATTGACGTAGCCGGCAAGCAGGTGAATGCCAATATGCGTGCGGCCGGCCGCACCATGAATATGATCTCGCCGTTCCCCTTCATTCCGATTCCCGACCTGACCCGGGAAGGCGTGAAGAATTTCGTCACCGCCGAAAAGGCGCTGATCGATACCGTGATGCATCGTCCGGAGCACAAGAAGGGACCGAAGGTGACAGCGCGCAAGCGTCCGGCCCGGACCATCAAGATGGAAACGGCGCACGCAGTGTGAGCAAAGTAGTCCAAACTTGTAAGGTGCGTGAACTCCAAACCAGGAGTTGATCGAGCACCACGCTGACGTGCCGTCCTCCCAGGCGGCACGTCGTTTTGTTGCAGTTGTCGGTGGACGAAAAGTAGAGCCGGAAGGGCGCGTTGTGCAATGGCGATGTTGCGGAAGCTAGGCAACGTACGAATTGGAAAGTACGCAGGCTACGGCGAGAGTTCCCGGACGACGCCGTTGCCGTAGGCTCCGCCCTGAGTCGTTGTGCCGTAAAGGTTGCCCCCCGCGCCCATGACCATGCTGCCCCGAGCCCCGCATTCCTCCATACCCCCTCCGGAACCACACATCGCGGCCAGCGAGCAGGTGCTGGCGAATGTGCTGTGCAAGACCGACCGCAATAAATTAGCAGGATGCGTCACGGTGGCCTCCTTTGCAGAGCGTGACCGGTTGCCGTTCTGAGGCCGCTCCTTTACACCCAATTCGTTGGAGAACTCCATGAAGAGTCGGTAGCCGTTCTTATGCCACGATAGCGTAAACAAGGCCTCGACACGGTCAATGATTTATCGCAAGCCCTGCCTCGATCGCATCAGTCAGTCCGAGTTGGGGGTTATACGGCCAAGTGGATGAGTCCGGCCTTACGAGGGGCGAACAACTTCCCTAAACCCATTCCGAAGTGGGCTCTCGACAGGAGCCCACCTCAGCGAGGATCAGAAAGCGAAACGACCACCAATTAGCGGTTCAAAGTTGCTGTTGTGGAGATAGGGAACGCCGGGGCCGTGAGGAATGGCGATGGCCAGGCCGCCCGTCACGTAGGAATACGCGAGTCCGCTAAAGACGTCGAAACGCGGGGTGAAGTGATGATCCCCGTAGAGTGACAGTTCGTTGAGGGTGCCCGCGCAGGAACTGCGGAAACCGACTGTGGGCGAGCAGGTGTTGGGCATCGTCCGGAAAGTGTTCTGCCACTGCCGGTACCAGGCCAAAGTGATGTCGGTTTTTTTGTTGAAAGCGTACTTCGCGCCCGTCCAAAAGATCTGCACCAGCTTTTCAGAATCAAGATTGTTGTCTTCGACTCCGCTCATCAGATAACCGCCCTCGTCGTCGGCGCCCACGCCCAACGGGTAGGTCGGGTTATGCTGCCAGATGTATTCGTAGCCCGCATAGAACTTGAACGGATCCCAAGTATATTTGGCAGCGCCCAGAATGGCGGCGTTGTTGGTCACGATGCCATATACGGTATTGGTCGTTGGGAGCACATTGGCCCCGGTGATGGGGTTGGTGTTGATGCTGTTAGTGGTCGATTGATATCCCCCGTGTGCAATCCCCCCCGGAGTCTGCGGTCCCAGCAAGGGGTTCAGTACGCTGATTGCCTGGTTGTAACGTTGCACCACGAGGTCTCCGGAGAACTTGCCGATAGCCCCGCCAATGTCCAATCCATAGGCGATGTTATTCGCCTGTTGCGGGACGCAGTTGGCGGCTGTCCAGGTGGCGGAGGATGAGTAGCAACCACCAGTGCCGTCGGCGAATTTATACATCCCGCCAAAATGGACCGGGCCATAAGCCAAGCGATATTTGATGGCGTTGTCCCAACGCGAGTCGTCGGTGTCGCCGCCGCCCGCCATGGTGCCGTTATAGCCAATATATGAAAACGCATAGGCGCCGCCCGCCGGATCATAAACCAGCATCGCATCGGTACCCAGCGAGCGCTGCCGACCGAAGGTCACTGTGCCGAATTGTTTAGACGATACACCGCCATAGATTTCGTCATTGAAGGGTTGGCCGGCGCGCGCGCCGTCGATGGCGAAGGTGTAAGCCGCCCGGGGAAGACCGTTGTTGGCGATCTGGGTGGCCGGTGCGTTGGCCAGCAGACCAGACTGCGGATTGATGCCAGTCGACGCGTTGAATACCACCGCCCAGCCCTTGGCGAACTCCTCCCTGGCTTTGACGCCCAGACCCGTCTGCTGCAGGTTGTTCGGCGTGAGCAGGAACATGTTTTGATAGCCGTTCCGGTTTACCAGAGATTCGCCTTCATAGTTATAGCCGTTGTTCGGTAAGCCGTGGCTAACCCAGCCAACGCCGATGTCATAGGCGCCGTACACCGTGATGCCGTGCCATGTCAGAGTGCAATCGGTGGTGAGGAACTCATGGCCGCTGGCGCAGGCGTCGGGTCCGCTCCGCTGCATCTGGATGTCGACCGTCGTGTCCTGGCCCGCGGCCAGCACGATGTCGCTGCGCAACTGCTCGCCGAATCCAGTCTTCGAGACGCGGATCTCATACGTGCCGACGGGCGCGGTGAATTGGTAGTGTCCCACCGCGTCGGTCTTGATGTTGAGGTTCAGTCCGGTGCCGACATTCCTGGCAGCCACAGCGGCTCCCGTGATCGGGGCGCCGGTTTGGTCGGTGACATGGCCTGACAGATTGGCCGTCACCTGGCCTGCGGCCGGCAGCAAATACAGAAGGAAGAGACACAGAAACACACCTCGCGGACGGCAGAACTTCACAGGCATCCTCGCCTCCTGAGATTCCATCGGTGTCGGTATCGGTAAGACGCAGCGCGCCCTGATTTAATCGAATTGAACCGTTAATGTCAAACGATTCTAGTTGACTAGGAGGGATCGTCACCGCAATCGACTGGATCTGTGCGTCGACGGCCTGTCCTCTTTGAAGTCAACTTCGGCAAGCTCAGGCCACGCTCGGCTGCGTGAAGAGGCGCCCGCCGCACATACACAAGATTTTCGCAGAATGGTGTATGGTGAAACGATCTTATGGCCCGCACCAACATCGACATCGACGAGACCTTGATTCGCAAGGCGCGTAAGCTCACCCGCCTCAAGACCAAGCGCCAGATTGTGGACAAGGCTCTGGAATTGCTCGTGCGTTCGGAAAGCCGCAAAGGAATCCTGCGCTATTACGGCAGCGGCATCTGGAAGGGCGACCTGAAGTCGTCGCGGAGAAACCGGGTGTGATCCTGGTCGACAGCTCGGTTTGGATCGACTTCTTCAGCTCCTCTCCGGGAAAAGCGGGACGCGAACTGCGCCGCATGATCGAGGAGAGCGAACCGTTCGCGCTGACCGGAGTCGTTGTTAGCGAAATTTTGCAGGGCCTCAAGCAGGACATCGCCGCGATCGAGCAGTTCCTTGCCCAATGGGAGCTGCTGGAGCCAAGAGGCTTTCAGACCTATCGGACAGCGGCTGCGATCTTCCGCAGCACGCGCAGCAAAGGCATTGCCTTAACCACTATCGACACACTCATCGCGGCCATTGCTCTTGAACATCATGCAAGCGTCTTCACGCTGGACCGCGACTTCTCCAGAATCGCGGCGATCACGAGCTTGGTTTGTTACCGGTTCCCGTGAGTGATGGTTTATCGCGAGCTGTGCTGAATAGGCACTTTCTCTGCGAAGATCTGCTGTAACGAACTTAGGTCATTGCTGGCAAGCGAGCGTTTCGGGATTGTGTAAAACATGATGCCGCGCGACAGCAGAACGAAGAGCGAGTCGGTTTCAACGACTTTGACAAACTCCGACCAGTCCGAACGGGAATCGCTGTTGGGCATACCGCACCGAACGCCAGCGGGATCAAACTCGTACCAAATCTCCACGCCTATCATCCGGGCGAATTGTAAATTTGTCAGTGATCGATGAGCTATTCGGCCCGTAACGAGTACAAGCCAAACTAAACCGATGATGATTAAGGACACGGGGGACAGTTGTCCTTCGGGACTGTGATACGTCAGTCCAGTCAGCATCAGAACGAGCAACAGGCCACATTGCGCCCATGCCGCCCATCTGATCTTGATGGGAAGATTGCGTAGAGCGAGCTTATACGCTTTCGCGAACTCGTCGCGTTGCAGCACGAAGCGGGCACTTATCGCCTCTGGGGGCACGCTTGAGAGCTTACCATTCGAGACCACAAAAAATTCTTGTTGGCAACCTGCGGCTTCTATCACTACACTAACTTCCCGGAAGCCCTCCGATCGGTGACTCCTGACGGGGTTCCCCCAGACCTGACCGGGCCTG
>JASHXK010000241.1 GCA_030043575.1 Terriglobales bacterium | reverse complement strand
AGCGGGCGATTGGCTCCCTTGCCCATTGCGGCATCCAGATCGACGAGCTGCACTAGCGGGTACTGCGAGAAGCGTTCGACCCACACCCCGAAATCGTCAAACTCCAGCACCTTCTTCGTGCCCTGCACCAGCTGGACGATCTTTCCTCCCATGAGATCGATCGAAGGAATTAGCATGGCAACCTCACCGGTACTCCGGCTTGCAACAGTTGCTGCTTGATGGCACGCACGGATTCCAATCCGAAGTGAAAGACCGAAGCGGCCAGGGCAGCGTCCGCCGCGCCCTGCTGAAAGACTTCGACGAAGTGTGCCGGGTCGCCCGCGCCCCCGGAGGCAATTACAGGAATGCGCACGCTAGTGGCAATGGCTCGCGTCATTTCGCAGTCGAAGCCGATGCGCGTTCCATCGCGATCCATCGAAGTGAGCATGATCTCGCCGGCACCCCGCGCTTCCGACTCGAGCGCCCAGGCGCGCGCGTCGCGGCCGGTCGGCGTACGGCCCCCGCAAATGTAGGTCTCCCACGCGTCGCCGGAGCGTCGCGCATCGATGGCGACCACCACCGCCTGCGAGCCGTAGCGTTCGGCAATTTCCGTGATCAGCCCCGGACGAGCGATGGCTGCGGAGTTGATGGTGACCTTGTCAGCGCCGCAATCGAGCACGGCGGCTGCGTCGGCCAACGAGCGAATGCCGCCGCCGACGGCGAACGGAATAAAGAGCTGCTTGGCGGTGCGACGCACCGTGGCCAGCAGCGTATTGCGCGACTCGGCGGTCGCGGTGATGTCGAGCAGCACGATCTCATCCGCCCCGGCGTCGCTATGCGCGGCGGCCAGTTCGGCGGGATCGCCGGCGTCGCGCAATTCGACGAACTGAACGCCCTTCACTACGCGTCCGTCGTGGACGTCGAGGCAGGCGATGATGCGTTTGGCCAGCGAATCAGAAGGCACAAAAATTCTCCAGAATCGTGAGACCAGCGTCGCCGGACTTTTCGGGATGAAACTGTACAGCGAACAGGTTGTCGCGCTCGACGGCGGCAGCGAAGGGCGCTTCGTAGGTACAGGTCGCGACCGTGCCGTCGCACAGCGGAGCGCGATAGGAATGGGTGAAGTAAACGTAGGTTCCCGAGGGCACGCCGCGCAGCAGTGTGGAGCGTGGCTCGACGTCAATGAGATTCCAGCCGACGTGCGGCGACTTCACTCGATCGGAGAAGCGGGTGCACACTCCAGCGAACGCACCCAGTCCTGGCAGCTCGCATGCTTCTTCGCTGCCCTCAAACATCCACTGCAGTCCGAGACAAATTCCCAGCACTGGTTTGTGCGCAGCCAACGCGCTACCCACGGCTTCGGCCAGTGGTCCTTGCGCCAGCGCGCCTGTTACGGCGAAGTTACCGACGCCAGGAATCACGATCTTCGTGGCGCGCAAGATTTCGCCGGCGTGTGCGGTAACGACGCAGTCCTGCCCCAGATGCCGGATGGCCCTCACCACCGAGGTGAGATTGCCAGCACCGTAATCAACGACGGCGCACCTCATAACAAACCTTTCGTGCTGGGCAGCATGCGCCCCAGCTGACGGTCTTTGGAACAGGCTACGCGCAGCGCGCGGCCGAAGGCCTTGAACAGCGATTCCAGCTTGTGATGGCTGGAGCGGCCGTGCAAAACCCTGGCATGAACGTTGGCCTTGGCGCCACGTGCGAAGCCTTCGAAGAAGTCGGCGACCAGTTCGGATTGCAGATCGCCCACCAGGCGGGTACGAACCTTCGTCTCGATAATGGCGGCGCTGCGTCCGCCAAAGTCGACGGCAACGACGCCAAGGGTTTCGTCCATCGGCATGACGAAGTAGCCGGCGCGCCAGATGCCGACTTTGTCGCCCAGCGCTTGCGCAAAAGCCTCGCCCAGCGCGATGCCGACGTCTTCCACGGTGTGGTGCTGATCGACGTCGAGATCGCCGGTGGCGTTCAGCTTGAGGTCGAAGGCGCCGTGGCGTGCGACGAGGTCGAGCATGTGGTCGAGGAAGCGAATGCCGGTTGAAACCTGGGCGCGGCCGCGACCTTCGATGACGAGTGCGAGCTGAATGTCAGTCTCGTTGGTGCGACGATGAATGCGAGCGCGTCTCATGCGGTGACCTTCGGCCGGAGGTTCAGCTCGATGCAGACTGCGCGGAGCGCGGTAATGAGCTGATTGGTGTGGTCGGCGATGCCGATAGTGATGCGCACACAGCCATCGCAACCAGAATCGGCGGAACGGTCGCGCAGTAGTATCCCACGTTGTCGGATAGCGGCAACGAACTCGCGATGCAGCGGGCCGATCTTCACCAGGAGGAAATTTGCCTGGCTGGGCCAGTACGGAATGCCGAGCTGGTGCAGTTCGCGGGCCAGGCGCTCGCGCCCTTGTTTGACTTGTTCGGAGTAGACGTCGACATACTCGCGATCAGCCAGCGCTGCGGGCAGAGCGAGCAGCGCGATGATGTTGACGTTATAGGGAGACGCGATGCGGCGCAGCGCAGGCATGTGCTCGCGCGGCCCGCAAAGCAGCCCGATGCGCAGTCCGGCGAGTCCGTAGGCTTTGGAAAAGGTCCGCGCGACAAACAAATTGGCGGCGGCTTCGATTTCGGGAATCACTGTCTGGCCGTGGAATTCGTAATAGGCTTCGTCGAGCAGCACGGCCGCATCGGGCGCCGCGGTGGCGATCTGGAGTAGCTGCTCGCGCGTGGCAACCGAGCCGGTAGGATTGTTGGGACTGGCGACGGCGATCATGCGTGTAGCCGGTGTCAGGCTGCGCAGAACCTTCGCCAGAGGGAAGGCGAAGTCGGAATCGCATTGCACGCGAGCGACGCGCGCGCCAGTCGCGGCTGCGTAAATCTCATACATGCTGAAGGTCGGCGCTACGACGAGTGCTTCGTCGCCGGGCTCCAGAAAGGCTTCGCACAGCAGGTGAATGGCTTCGTCGACGCCATTGGTCAGTAGCACCTGTTCCGGTGCGAGATCGAAATATTGCGCGGCCAGCACTTCCACCGGCTCACGCTCGGGATAACGCGCGAGATCTTCCGCCGTAATCTGTGTCAGACATTGTAGGACACGCGGCGAGCAGCCGATGGTGTTCTCGTTGAAGTCGAGGCGCAGTCCGGTACGGCGCGAGAGCGGTGGGTGGTACTCCTGCAGTTGCTGGATGCGAGGGCGCACGCTAAGCATGGGCGACCCCTTCCTTTGGCGAGTGCTGGGCTGTAGGCTGCGCCGTGCGGCAGCGCAGGCGCACCGAGTCGGCGTGCGCGCCCAAGCCTTCAGCTTCGGCCAGGGTGATGATCGATGGCGCCAGGGTTTGTAGGCCTCGAGCATCGAAGCGCTGCACGGTGATGAGCTTTATGAAGTCGTGAACTCCAAGGCCACCACGAACATGCGCCGCGCCGGCGGTGGGAAGTACGTGATTGGGGCCAGCTGCGTAGTCGCCCGCCGACTGCGCCGAATAGGGTCCTACAAACACGGAGCCGGCGTTGCGAATCAAGGGAACAAGGCTCTCGTCGTCGACGGTGAGATGCTCGGGCGCGATGCGATTGACCCACTCCACAGCCTGCTGCTGTGAAGAGGCGATCAGCAAAGCCGCATTGCGGCGAATTGCCTGCCGCGCGGTGGGATTGTCGTGGGCAGCTGCGGCGACAGCGTATTTGACGGCTAGCGCCAGCGACTCGCGGGTGGTGATGAAGATGACGAGGGCATCGGGGTCATGCTCAGCTTGCGCGACCATATCCGCCGCAAGATAGCGCGGATCGGAATCCTCGCTGTAGAGCAAGGCCTCGGTGGGCCCAGCAAGCATATCGATAGCGCAGTCGAAACTGACCAGTTTCTTGGCAGCAGTGACATAGCGATTGCCGGGACCGACGATCTTGTCGACACGCGGAATCGTCTCGGTACCGTAGGCGAGGGCGGCGATGGCGTGCGCTCCGCCGGAACGATAGACTTCGCTGACACCAAGCAGGGCGGCTGCCGCCAGCGTGACCGGCTGCAGTCGGGGCGACATTACGCAAATCCGGGGAACGCCGGCAATCTGCGCGGGAATGACGGTCATCAGCAGGGTGGATGGAAGAGGATAGCGGCCGCCGGGCACGTAGCAGGCGACCGAGTCCAGGGGGCGCACGATCTGACATAGTTGGCCGCCGTCAACCGCCCTGCGCCACCCGCGCGGCATCTGCCATCGGCAAAAGCGGCGGATATTGGCCGCAGCCTGGCGCAGGGCTTCGCGAATGTTTGACGGAGTGTCGCGCCAAGCCTGGACGATCTCGCCATCTGGGACTCTGACAGAGTGGGATTTCGCCAGCCCATCCCACAATGTGGCATAGCGGCGGACCTGACGATCGCCTCCGTGGCGCACATTGCGAATAATCTTGCGAACCGCAAGCTCAACTTCATCCAACGACGTGCTACGGCGTTCGAGCTTTTGGACCGCACGCTCTGCCGCTTTGCCTTGGAGCATGCGCATCACAGCACCACCTTGTTGAGGGGATACTCGACGATGCCATGGGCGTTGGCGGCTTTCAAACGAGGAATCACCTCCCATGAGGCAGATTCTTCCACGATCGTGTTTACCGCGACCCAGTTGCGATCGCTCAGGGTGGAGACTGTGGGGCTGTTCAGCGCGGGCAGGACGTCGAGCACCGCTTGCAAATCGGCGACCTGCACGTTGAGCATAAGGCCGACGCGGCCCTGCGCTGCCATCGCGCCGCGTAACATTAAAGCGAAGTTTTCAATCTTCCGGCGCTTGCAGGAGATGGCCCAGGCGTTGCGATTGGCGATGATCTGCGTGTTGGATTCCAGAACCGTGTCGATGATGCGTAGTTGATTGGCCTTCAGTGAGCTGCCGGTCTCGGTAACTTCGACAATGGCATCGGCCAAGGTGGGAGGCTTGACTTCAGTGGCTCCCCAGGAGAATTCGACGTTCACGTCGATGCCACGCTGGGCAAAGTATTTCGCGGTGACGTTGACCAGTTCGGTGGCGATGGTGGCGCCGCGTAAGTCCTCGGCGCATTGCGCGGGCGAGTCCTGCGGTACGGCGAGCACCCAACGTACTTTGCGTCGGCTTTGCTTGGCATAGATCAGGTCGGCAACGGTTACCACATCCAGGCCACTCTCCAGTACCCAATCGATCCCGGTCAGGCCCGCATCCAGCGCACCGTGCTCGACGTAGCGCGCCATTTCCTGGGCGCGAATCAACATGCACTCGATCTCCGGATCGTCCGTAGCCGCTGAGTAAGAGCGCGAGTTGACGTAGACCTGCAAGCCAGCCTGCTGCAAGAGCGCGACAGTAGCTTCCTGGAGGCTGCCCTTGGGAATGCCAATGCGCAGCTTCATGACTCGCCTCCCAGCGGCAGCGGCGTGGTAAAGCAACTGCGCGTTCCGGTGTGGCAGACGACGCCTGCGCCCTCCACCTCGACTCGGCACAGGATAGTGTCGGAGTCGCAATCAGTCGCGGCGGTGATCAGTCGCAAGCGATTGCCGGAGGTCTCGCCCTTGGTCCAGAGTTGCTGGCGGGTGCGGCTGAAGAACGTGACGTAGCCGGTTTGCAGAGTTTGTTCGTAGGCGTCCCGGCTCATGAAGCCGACCATGAGGACTTCTCCGTTCGCCGCGTCCTGAACGACGGCGGGTACCAGGCCATCCATTTTCTCGAAATCGACTTCGACCATTGCACATCCTTTCGCGCAAAATAAAACCCCGCTGCACGTGTCAGCGGGGTTCATGAGATCTTCGCGTTTAGAAATTTATGAGCTGATCTCCGCTGACACGTTCGCCATGTGACGATGGTGGTGATGATGGCGATGGGCCAGCGAGTTCATGCTGGTTTTGACAGTACCGGATGGCTGACTGAGCTGTCAATACAACGTTTGGGGCAGATCGACAGATGGGTAATCACATGCAAACTCTCGAGCTGTTCCTTGTCTTGTCAATGAATAATCGTGCCGTCTCTTAGGGTTATTAGGCTTATATGGCTTTCTCCTGTTCGAAAATTCGCCTTTTCCGAGATTGGTCAACTGCGCTT
Organism: Terriglobales bacterium; assembly: GCA_030043575.1. Taxonomy (GTDB): domain Bacteria; phylum Acidobacteriota; class Terriglobia; order Terriglobales; family Acidobacteriaceae; genus Bog-257. The sequence goes on along the minus strand of JASHXK010000241.1, from coordinate 13,682 downwards.
TACTGTGCGATCTTTGCCGCCAGCGCTTCCACAACGACGATGTTCTGCAGCAGTTCAGGCGAAAGATTATGCCGCTGCTGCAAGTACGCCGGACTGTTATAGCTGGCCCAAACCTTGCCCTGCTCATCTTCCCAAATCAAGATCTTCAAAGGCAGGTCGATCGCGATGCTGGGAGCTGCTTGCATCAGGGGAGTTCCGGCTTTCGGGCTGCCGAAGATCAGCAGCTTGGTGGGACGCATCTGCATCCCCACTTTTGCCGCTTCTCCACTGTGATCGACCAAAGCGAACAGGCTGACGCCTTTCCCCTGCAGAATCTGTTTAAGGCTTTCCACGGTCTGGTCTACCGAATGATTGCTGGACAGATTGACGATGCCATTGTCAGCCATTGTCGACATTGATTTCCCCCCGCCAAGGTCATTTGCTGAATCCGGGAAGTTCGACTCGCTTCGCAATATGGTCCTGGATCCAGTGCCGGTCCCACCATTCCTTCGGATCGATCTGGACGCCATCAAGCTGCATGGCGAAGTGGATATGATCACCTCCCGCCATGCCCGTCATCCCGCTGAGGCCCATCACCTGGCCCTGCTTCACCATGTCGCCCACATGAACATCAATTCGGCTGAGGTGGCCGTAGATCGTCTGCAAGCCGTAGCCGTGATCCACCACAATACAGTTCCCGTAGATGCCCAGCGGAGCTGCATAAACGACTTTTCCGTCGTTTGACGCCTGCACCCCTACATGCTCAGTTACTGCTAAGTCGTATCCCAGGTGGACCTGTTGATCAATTTTCTTGCCATGGTAGATATAGTTCCGCACGTCCGCAAAGTTGGATTCCGCCTTGGAATGTGGTTGCCGAATGAACGGCTGCGACCAGAGGAACGTGTCGGCGGTTTTAAGTCGCAGATCCGAAAGCGTCTGGTTATTGGCTTTGCGCATTTCGCTGTTGATCTTGACGAAACGCGCAACAGTATCCCCAGTCCCGTTCGGGTCGAGCTCATTGACCACCTTATTTAAGAAAGAGTCGCTCACCTGCAGATCGTGCGTCGTGTACTTCGGCTGTTCTTTCTTTGGAAACACAACTACGAGCGGGCTGGTCGCCTCGTTTCCGGCCCCGTTGGAGGCATAAACCACCGGCACAGTCCCCGCAGGCATGTTCCAGGCAAACGCATATAGCGAAAAGAAGCCTGGCTTGCCACCGGGCATGGGCCAGGCGCGAAACTTCTCATCGCCGACACGCACGCCGGCCTCGGTCCAATTGCCTGACACGGTGACCGTCGCCAAGTCAGCCATCCCCAGGTACAGGTAATGCTGCTCGGTATCGGCGGTCACGCTTGGCGGTTGAGTCACCACCGTCACCGCGCCCTCCCAGTGGCCGGTTTTGTGCAGCAGGTCGTTCGAAGTTGCTTCCAGAATCAGCTTGGCCTTGCCGTCTTTCAGCTGCGGCGTGGCCTTCACACCCGCGCTGAAGTTCCAGATTCGTTCAGCCGCCTTGGAGGGTTCGGTGCTCTCCGCCACGCTGTAGCGCGAACCATTCTGCTCAACAAATGCGGTGAGGCCGCGGACTCCGTGCGGATCGCGCACGTGTACGGTGATGGGCGTGGCCTGGCCAAGAACAGTGACTGGAGGCACGATTTCGAGGACGGGTGTTGCTGACCGCGTCAGTACAACCGCGATCGACACAACAACGATGAGCACAATCACAACAAACAGAATTCTTCGCACCATTCCACGATACACGCCGGTTAGTCTGATCGCACCCGCCTCAGGTTAACTTCCATGGGACAGCCGCGAAGGTAAGAGGTACGGCCTCGACCGTGGTTGTGAAACAAGGATTTCGCCTGGGATGTTCCGCCTGTCAGGCGTTTCGAGGGTTAGAATGACGGAATGCAGTTGCCTCGCCTAGTTCGAATCGCCCGGGCTTACTTGCTCGCCATTGCCTTTTGGTATGCGATCGCAGTGCTGATGGGCGTCCAGTACCGGCCGGCAGATCAGCCGCTCTCTTGGTCATGGTTCCTTAATTTAGTGCTGGTGCAGGCAATTCCTCATGCTTTTCCCTTCGCATTATGGACGCCGCCCATCTTCTTCTTGGTAGGCAGGTACATTAATAAGTCGGGTAAACGCTTCCGCTATGCCTTGGTATGGGCTTTGGGAGCCGTGCCCTTCGTACTGCTGCATACGGCCATCGCGTGGGCGATAATCCCGCCGCAAGGTGATGCCTTGCACAAACTGGGTTCGTGGTCCCTTCAATGGTGGCTTGAAATTGTTCGAACCTGTTTTGCCGATGACGTACAGATCTACATCGCCATCGTTGTCGCTGCGCACGCCTATGAATACCTGAAGCGGGCGCGACGACAGGAGGCAGAACGACTGGAGTATCAGCAGGCCCTGGCCGCTAGTGAACTGCAGGCTCTGAAGATGCAGCTGCAGCCTCATTTTTTGTTCAACACCCTGCATGGCATTGCCACCTTGGTCGATAGCGATCCCGAAACCGCCCGAGCCATGATTCTCAAGCTATCGAATCTGTTGCGCACTGCGCTCGATCGCGATACTGCAGACCTGATTCCCCTCGAAGACGAATTACGCTTTGCGTCCGAGTATCTCGATCTTGAAACGATGCGCTTCGGAGACCGCCTGAAAATTGATTGGCGCGTCGCTCCCGAAACATTCCACATGCTGGTTCCGCAGATGATCCTTCAACCGCTGGTCGAGAATGCGGTTCGACACGGTGTCGCCCCGTCACGCAAGGGCGGCTGGGTAGAGGTGGCAGCGGCTAACAGTGATGGAGTGCTAACCCTCCGCGTTCGCAACAGTACGGATGGTAAGACCTCCGACGGAACGGGGATTGGGTTGCGGAACGTCGAGGCTCGGCTAAAGTATCTCTATTCGGGTGAAGCACATCTGGCGTTGATGTTCGGCGGGGATCGCACCGCTACTGCGACATTGACGCTGCCGGCCTTGAATTCTCGCTCTGCCGACATACAGGGACACCCGGTTCAGAATATCGTGGAAGGGAAGGACCCGTTATGCGCGTTCTCCTCGTCGACGACGAACCTCTAGCACGCGCGGCGCTGGCAAAGATTCTGGCTGCCAGGCCCGATGTCGAACGCTTCGACGCGGCCGGAGATGCGATCGAGGCAGAGCAGCGTCTCTCCAAAGACGACTATGACGTGATGTTACTCGATATCAGCATGCCTGAGCTGTCGGGACTCGAGCTATTGAGTCGTCTGGAGCACTTCCCGCGACCGTTGCCTTCCGTGGTTTTCGTTACCGCATATTCCCAGCACGCGGTAGCCGCGTTCGAGAAGCATGCAGTGGACTATGTTTTGAAGCCCTTTTCAATCGAACGGGTGAATCAGGCCTTGGAGTTTGCCTCCCGCCGGACCAGGAGTGAGCGGGCAGCAAAGTTACTGCAGCTGTTGCCCTATGTTCAGACTCCCAAGCAGAACTCGTGTAAGATCGGCGTCAAGAGTAATGGCAGGATTCTCTTTATTAATCCCCATGATGTGACCGCGGTTCATGCGGAGGGCAACTACGTGCTACTTCAGCAAGAGAAAGGTTCGTACTTGCTGAGAGAGTCGATTTCAACCATTGCGGAGAAGTTCAAAGCGTATGGCTTTCTCAGAATCCATCGCTCCATCTTGGTGAACGCATCGTTCGTGGAGGAAATCCGCCCGTGCGCCACTGGCGAATACCAGCTTCGTTTAAAGGGTGGAAGGGAATATACAGTCACCCGTAGGTATAAGAAGAACCTCAGCTCGCTTGCCGAATTCTGGATTGGCACCAGTAGCTTCCCGGCTGGCTGAATTTGGGTTTCCGCCAGCGCGGATCGAATCCTGCCCCTCCGCGCTCGTAGTTGGAACCCCTCAGTCACTTGCAGCTGTGAGTCTCATCACCGCCAACTACCTGTGCCGAGAATATTGTCCTAACTGGTGCGCACGCCATGGCGTCCTCCTTCCCACGTCGGTTTCGCACGGGCGAGCACAAGGGGTTGCGAAATGGACTCTCATCTGATCAGTGAATTTCGTTCCATCGTTGGAGATGCCGGCTTAGTTACGGCGCCGGAGCAACTCCGAACCTACGAGTGCGACGGACTTACCCTGTTTCGTGTCGTTCCCGAGCTGGTTCTTCTGCCCGCATCAAGCGAGGAAATGCAGGCGATCGTGAAGATCTGCTACCGCGAGCGAATCCCATTTGTGGCACGGGGATCCGGCACGGGGTTGAGCGGTGGGGCATTGCCGGTCAAGGCTGGTGTCGTGATTGGTGTTTCGAGGATGAACCGCATCCTTGACATAGATGTACCCAATGCTCGAGTCGTCGTCGAGCCTGGAGTAACGAATTCCGCCGTTACCGCTGCCGTTTCGGGCAGCGGCTATTTCTATGCGCCCGATCCCTCGTCGCAGATCGTCTGCACCGTTGCCGGCAATGTGGCAGAGAATTCCGGCGGCGCACATTGTTTCAAGTATGGCGTCACCACCACCTACATTCTCGGTCTCGAGGTTGTTCTCTCCGATGGTTCGCTGGTTCACCTCGGCGCCAGCACCATGGATTACCCAGGGTACGATCTCGTCGGCGCATTCGTAGGCTCCGAAGGGACCTTCGGCATCGTTACCAAGATCACATTGCGGATCATCAAGAAAGCCGAGTGCATACAGACCCTAATGGCCGCATTCAATTCCAGCAGCGAAGCCGGAGGGGCGGTCAGCAGCATCATTGCCTCGGGAATGTTTCCCGCGGCCATGGAGATCATGGATCGGCTGGCGCTGGAAGCGGCGGAGGCTGCGGTCCACGCCAGTTATCCGGACTGCCAGGCGCTGCTGCTGGTGGAACTCGATGGTTCAACGCGCGAGGTTGAGCTCCTGATGGAGCAAGTTGGACCGATTTGTACCTCGTGCGGCGCGTGGGAGCTACGGCTGGCTAAGTCTGAAGCCGAACGTATCGCAGTTTGGAAAGGACGCAAGGCAGCGTTTGCCGCGGTCGGCCGTATCTCTCCGAATTACCTGGTGCAAGATGGCGTTATCCCGCGCACAGCCCTGCCCCGCGTTTTGGGAGAGATCGATCGCCTCAGCGCGGAGGCTGGCTTACGCGTAGCCAATGTCTTCCACGCCGGCGACGGCAATCTCCATCCCCTGGTGCTTTACGATCGCCGCATTGAAGGCCAGGAGCAGCGAGCCATGACCCTGGCTGAAGAAATCCTGCGACTGTGCGTTGAAGCCGGCGGATCGATCACCGGCGAACATGGCATTGGTGAAGAGAAGAAGCATTTCATGCCGGTCATGTTCTCGGCGGCGGATCTCGATGCCATGCAACGCCTGCGTACGGCCTTCGATCCCTACGATCTTTGCAACCCGACCAAGATGTTTCCCGGTACGGATTTTCAGTATCAACGGCCAATTGCATACGAGCCACACCCCATCGAAGTCGCTGGTTTGGCCCAGAGGTACTAACTTGTTCCTGGCGCAAGTCGACGGAGTCGACTATGAATGAGAACCAATACCCGATAGAAATTGCATGGACTGACCTGGAGGCGATCGTCGGTAGCGACAACATCTGGCCTGCTTGTTCCCGCGACATGGTCGACAACTTGCAACCGGAGAAAGTCATTGCCCCGGCAGACGCCCACGAAATTGCGAAGGTGCTGCAATATTGCAGCTCCGCCGACCTGGCAATCATCCCGCGCGGTGGTGGCACCAAACTCGGCTGGGGCAATCGACCGCAAAAAGCGAATCTTATTCTTTCAACTGAGCGCCTCAATCGTGTGATGGAACACGCCTGGGGTGACATGACCGCTACCGTCGAAGCCGGTTGCACGATCGCCAGTCTGCAACAAGAGCTCAAAGAACACGGCCAGCGACTGGCGGCGGATCCGCTGTGGCCGGATCGAACCACTGTCGGAGGCCTGTTGGCGACCGCGGATAACGGCACGCTGCGGCTTCGCTACGGCGGCATTCGCGATCTGGTCCTCGGTGTTGAAGTCGCTTTGCCCGATGGCAACGTGATCAAAGCAGGCGGCAAGGTCGTCAAAAACGTTGCAGGCTATGACCTTACCAAGCTGGTTATCGGCTCGCTTGGAACGCTGGGTGTGATTACCCGGGCGACGTTCCGCCTGCATCCGATTCCAGCAGCCACAGCGACCTACTGCACATTGCTTTCCAACACGTCAGAAGCCACACAGATCGTACTGGCTATTCTGGATTCGCAGCTGGTGTACACCGGACTGCAGGTGCGCGCGGACAATCCCCATCAAATTTCCGTGGATGTGCGTTTTGAAGGCATTCTCGAATCCCTTCAGGATCAGGCCGCAAAGCTGAACAAAGTTGCCGGAGGAGCACCGTTCGTCCAGGGTTCCAGCGAGGTTTGGAAGGCGCGACAGGAGCTGTTCTCTCATGCTGAACACTCCGTGATGTGCAAATGCAGCGTGCTGCCGGCGCAGATTGGCATGCTCTGCGAAGCGATATTCTCCCGAGCCCAGTCGGCCGCAGTCTCGTCCATCGTGGTTGCTCAAGCGACCGGTGTTGCCGAGGTGCGTTTGAACGCCGCCCGCGTCCTCTCCGCCGTTGAGGTATTGAACGGGCTCCGCGCGGAACTGGGTCATCTGGACGGAACGCTGGTTATTCAGCAATGTCCGCCGGCCGTCAAGGAAGCGCTCGACGTGTGGGGCGCCGTCAAGGATGCGCTGCCGTTGATGCAGCAGATCAAAGGGAAGTTTGACCCAGCCCGGACGTTAAATCCGGGCCGTTTTGTGGGGGCCATATGATCGAAGAAGCGGTCGCAACCGCAGTAGACAATAAGCCACGAGTTTTCGACGATCACCATCCCCCCGCCGCGGATCTGTTGAACGCCTGTGTCCATTGCGGCTTTTGTCTTCAGACCTGTCCGACCTATACGCTGTGGGGAAAGGAAATGGACTCGCCACGCGGCCGCATTCATCTGATCAACATGGCCATGGACGGTGAGGTTGGACTAACCGAGCTTTACGTCTCACACTTCGACCACTGCCTTGGATGCCTGGCCTGTGTCACGGCCTGTCCATCGGGAATCCAATACAGCAAGCTGATCGAGGCCATGCGTAGCCAGGTGGAGCGGCTCTATCATCGGCCGTTGGGCGAACGGATCTTTCGCAGAATGATCGCAGCTACCTTCAGCCGCCCCAAGCGGTTGCGAAAGCTGGCCGCTGCGCTTCGCGCCTACCAGTCGCTCGGGTTGCAGCGTCTCGCTCACACCCTGCACCTGACCGGCTTACTGCCGGAGAGCCTGCGTGCGATGGAGCGGCTGATGCCCGACCTGTCGGCCAAGGAATCGTCAGCCCCACTACCATCACGCATTGCTGCTCAAGGTGAAAAACGCCGCACAGTCGCACTAGTCACCGGATGTGTGCAAAGCGTTTTCACCGCGCAGGTGAGTGCAGCCGCAGCCCGTGTACTGGCTGCCGAGGGTTGCGAAGTGGTAGTGCCGCAAGATCAGGGATGCTGCGGCGCACTGTTGCTGGATCTGGGACAGGAGAAAGAAGCGCTCGACATGGCGCGGAAGATGATAGACGCCTTTGAACCAACGAAGGTCGACGCCATCGTCGTTAACGCTGCCGGTTGTGGAGCGGTTCTGAAGGATTACGGCTATCTGCTCCGTGATGATCCGAAGTATTGCGATCGAGCGATGGCCTTCTCGGCGAAGTGCAAAGACCCGTCCGAGATACTGGCTGAGTTGCCGCCGCGAGCGCCCCGTCATCCAATTGCGTTGCGCGTCGGCTTTCACGACCCCTGCCACCTGCAACACGCACAGGGACTACGCGAGCCTCCTCGCGCTATGTTGCGCACGATTCCCGGACTGCAATTGGTGGAGTTGCCTGAGTCGGCCCTATGCTGCGGCTCGGCTGGCGTCTACAATCTGCTTCAGCCGGAGACAGGCTATCAGCTAGGTGAGCGCAAGGTGCACAACATTGTGTCAACCCATGCGCAGGTAGTCGCAACTGGCAATCCTGGATGCCAGCTGCAAATCAGCGCTCTATTGAATGAAAAGGGACAGCAGCTTCGCGTTATGCACTACATGGAGTTGCTGGATCAATCGATCTCGGGGAACGGGTCGGTGCAAGCGCGTAACCACCGGTAGTATCTCGGCGACCGGCGGCGCGCACATCGAATATTTCTGCTGAACCGTCGTGGTGTTCAGTCGCTTCGGTCGTGTTGCATTTCATTATTTGTTAACCTTCCTGCAGGACAAGGCGACGCCCGTTGACGCTCTTCGGCACTGATCCCAGCGAGGAAACCATGATTAACCAGGACATTCTCCAGAAATTTCCCGGCTTGTTTGGCCGCAAGAGAGTAAACGGGCGCGAGGTCGATGTTGAGCGATTGATCGCCGACTTAACGACGGAATTCCGCCCAGCTATTGCGGCAGCTCTGACGGCTCGCCGAAATCTGCTGCAGTCAACTAAGCCGGTAGGGGAGCGCTATGCCTGGCCGAAGTGGGATACCCAGTTCGAAGACCCGATCACAGGGAAGTTCTGGACCTACCAACAAATTGTTCAGGGCATGATCGATAACTTTCTCGGCGTCGACAGCGAATGGTGTTGGCGACTAAACGACACGGTACCGATTCCGGCCGATGTTCATCCCCTCGATAATGCAGGACTGGAACTGACTGGTCCATGGCATCCGCTGGACATGGCTTTCAATGCGCTAAACAGCGCGGCGCCGATGAACATGCCGGATTTCGAGGACGCCTCACCGCCGCACTTTCGTCCTGATGGCTCGCCCAGCAACGAGCCCGTCGGCGTCTTTGCTGCCCTGCAAAATGCAAAGGAAATCTTTGAGGGCCAATGGACAAGCCGCGGCTACGAGATTCAGAAGAAGGGTAAAGTCCGCAAGTATCAGATCAACAATCCACCTTCAAAGTGGCCCACTCGTCTGGTTCGCCCACCCAGCCTGCACGTGGTTTACGAGCACATCAGCGTTGACGACAAGCCTGTTCCCGGCGCGATTCCGATCATCGTGCTTTGGGTCCTTAATAACTACGATTCGCTGAAGAAGCTCGGAACCGGCGCCTATTTCTACATTCCGAAGGTTCAAACGCCGCAGGAGGCGTTGATCTTCGAGAACCTTCTTGCGCGGGTGGAAGGCGCGACCGGCGTGCCCGCCGGTACCTTCAAGATTAAGATGCTCTACGAGGAGGGTATCGCTGGCCTCTATCTACCGGCGATTGCCTGGGTCTTACGTCGCCGGCTGCTGGGAACCAATGTGGGCCGATGGGATTATCTCGGCAGCCTGATTGAGATGTGGAAGGACGATCCGCAAGGAGTTTTTCCCGATCCGCAATCGGTGGGCATGGCAACCCCCAACATGATTGCGTATCAGCGCCACAACGCCTTGACCATGCTTATGGCTGGCATGAAAAACGGTGAGTTGCGCAATGCTGCTCCTATCGGCGGAATGGCCGCGGTGATGATTTATCAGCCTGCGGATGCCTATGGTCGCGCGCGCAACAACCCGCTTGCCTTGCGCGCCATGGCAATCGATAAATTGCGCGAACGCCTATTGGGCTTGATCTTTGTTCCGGCCTCGCCGGCCTACACCGGTGCACCGCCCATGTTGGAAGATATTCTCGCTGGTCGCGCCGCAGGGAAGCTTTACGACGCTTACCGGCAAAGTTGGGTCGCGAGCCCTGAACCAGCCTATGTGGAGGCGGGCAACGTGCCTCTGCGCGCATCGTTGGCACAGCTGCAGGGAATCATCGATGCGCCTCAGAAGACAGTCCAGGTGAAGGACAAGCAAGTGCCGACTGCCGACAGCGGCCTCGTCGAGCCGGAACGCAGTCTATTCCAATCTCGCGGTCTCCTGAATGCTGAGGGCAAAATCACTCCTGCTATTTTGACGAGAGAATCGATCGGTACTCCGGAACAACTGCTCAGCCAAAAACTCTGGGACGATATCTATGCCGTCCCGAAGGGCGAAATCACCATCGAACACATTCAGCATTCGTTTTATATGGCTGCGAACTACGGGTATCAGATCCTGAATGGCAACTTCGCTGCCGCCATCGACGACTACGAGCTTGGCTTGCGCTTTATGAACGACCTCGCCACATATCGTATTTATGTGTCATGGCTGTGGAGTCTGGCGCATCATCAGGCCGCCATCACCAGAGACGGCTATCTAAAGGCTCCAGAGCTTACAGAAGATGGCGTTGTTCCAGCAAAGAACGTCCTTGCTGTGAAGGCCGGCACGCGCTTTACTGCTGATCTGTTCAACAAAGTCTGGGAGCTGCACAACGAGTGGACCAGGGCCTTCTTCGCGGAACTGGATCGCAGCGGTGATTCCGGCCGCTTCGACCGCAGTAAAGCGCCACTGATCATGGAACTCTTGAAGCGGCAGTTGCTCTCGCGACGTTACATCCAGCACAGTGCACGTGCGCTCTTCGTAATTGGCCAGGCGGGTCGGAGCACCTGCTCCCAGATTCTGGATGCGCTCTTCGATCTTTCACGTGAAGAAATCGTCAGACGCGTGGAAGCAGGCACGGTGGATAGGGCCGCACTGGCTGCACACGATTACGTCTACGATGTCTTTGCAGAGGTCGAGCAGCCGCGCGCGTTGCAGTCCGCACAACTGTAAGTGGCGGCCAGTCGCCAGGGAGACACAAACGGCCCCTGCGTTAGAGAAGTTAGGCTGCGGGGCGTTTTGTTTGTGTCCAGATGCTTGCTTAGGGCCGACGGAAAGCGCCGAGCTAGCCGCCAGCCCACCTTCTACTTAGGCGTAATCGATAGGATGCCTCTCGAGCCAATGCTCGTCGTTGACCTTGCGCACTTCCCGGAGAGCAGAGTGGGCCAGGCTTGAAGTGACTTTCCGGGTCTTCCAGGTGAATCCAGCGCAGAATCCGAGAGCACTGCCCGCCGCGGCAAGGGCAACCGCGGTGGAAATGCGAGAACGGCGCCGCGCCAGAAGTCCTGGCAAGAAGCCGAGGCAGGCACCGATGGCGGCGAGTTTGAAGGAATCCGGCACTGCGGCGACCATGCAATTGGGGATAGATTGCGGGCCGAGATCCTGCTGACCACTCCGAATTCCTGAAATACCCGCATTGATCAGCCTGCGTCCATAGGCAAACCTGTTGGCCCTCGAGGTACCGCTCTTCATAAAAGCCATCCTCTCTGAGTATCCATCGAACCCGCATTGATGCGCTATAGGCGGGCTTGATACATGAACATCCAAGGTTACAGGTTCGCAGACGTTGTCGTCTGTTGCAGTGATGCGGCGCACTTCCATCCGTGATGTGTCAGCTCCCGGTGCACCAGCTCACAAAACCTGCTCAAACCGAAGCTCCGCCTCACCAAAATCAACTAGATCGCTGACGTGAAATGGCGTACCACAGGTTGGTGTGATTGCTCTCACACCGCGTGAAGACCCTCATCACTGACCGTCGCTCACCGGTCAGTTGAGAATGTGGAATAACAGCCGATCACGAGTCCGCCGGCTGGGCCAGGTCGCTGCTTCCAGGAATCACGTTAGGACTCGTATATGCCAACGAGTCGCGGATCACGGTCCGGAGTCGAAGGTGATCTCTCAAATCTGCCTAACGCAACTCTGGCCGCGGAGATTCTAGGGTTATGCCCGATTGCGTAGCCATTCTCGCTCAGACTGTCGACCGGCAATTCCCAGCGCCCTATTTATTGGTTGTGATACAGCTCCTGGGACTGGCATGCTTCGCGTACATCGTCTCAAAGCGTGTTGCACCACTCATCCAGGCGCAGAGCGATGTTCGTCTCGACCGTCCCTGGCTTCGCGCACAGAAGCTATTGAAATTCTGGTTCGGCCAATGGAAGCATCCCCGCTATCGTGTCGCCGGCACGCTGCACCTTCTTATATTCGCCGGCTTTCTGATCCTGGCAACACGCGCCTTCTACCTGCTGATCTTTGGACTGTCGCACGACTTCGCTGAACCGAGCGCCATCGGCCGTATATACGATGTTGTCGCCGATTACGCTGCAACGATCGTACTCCTGGCTGTTTCGGCGGCAGCGGTCCGTCGCGTTTTCTTCAAGCCAGAACGGTATGCGGTTCCGGCAGGGTTCGGCAAGGGTCATCCGGTCGACGCCATCTTCTTATTAGGGCTGATCGCACTGCTGATGACTTCCGAGAGCCTCTTCGAAGCGACTCGCGCGGCCATCCAGATGCAGCGTGGCATCCCGGTCGAGTTCCTGCCGCTGCTCTCGCTTGCGTGGCTGCTGAAAGACATTTTCGTATCGGCATCTGCCGCAACACTCTGGAGTATTCATATTGTCGCGTATGTCGTCGATGTCGTGACGTTCTACTTCCTCCTTTGTTACCGGCCGTTTGGAATTCAGTTCCATGTCGAGACCTCGCTGTTCAACATCTTCTTCGCGAAGCTCGACTGCGGTACCGTGAAGCCGGTCCGGTGGGGCGTCGACGAGAGTCAGCTCGATCAGGTGAAATCCTTCGGTGTAAAAAAGTTCGAAGACTTTACCTGGAAGCACATTCTCGACTTCTACTCCTGCGCCGATTGCGGACGCTGCTCCGACAATTGTCCGGCGAACGCTGCGGGCCGGCCGCTGTCACCACGATTCCTGACCATCAAGGCGCGTGACTACTGTTTCCAGAACTTTCCTGTGTTTGGTAAGTCGACAAACGGTCACGCGTTGGTTGGCGGGATTTATTCGGAAGATGAGATCTGGTCGTGCACAACTTGCGGCGCCTGTGAAGAAGAATGTCCGTTGCTGATCGAGTACATCGACAAGGTTATCGATTTGCGGCGCGGCCTGGTCGACGACGGCAATGTACCGAAGTCGATCCAAAAGGCGCTGAAGGCGCTGGAGAGCCGGGGCAATCCTTACGGCAAGCTGGAAAAGAAGAAAGCTGACTGGGCGAAGGACAAATCGTTCCAGCAGACGTGCGAAGTTAAGGTTCTGAATCGCAACGGCGGCGCCGAAGCGCTGTTCTTTGTCGACAGCATCACTTCCTACGACGACCGTATTCAGGCGATCGGCCGTGCGACGGCGCGCATTCTCTCAAGTACGGGGGAAGACTTCGGCATCCTGGGCGCAGCGGAAAAGGACAGCGGGCACGATGTGCGGCGTTTTGGCGAAGAGATGCTGTTCATGGCGCTGCGCGACCACAACACTGACGCCATCAAGGAATCGGGTGTCAAGCGTATCGTCACCTCCGATCCGCACGCCTTCAACGCGCTCAGACACGACTACAAAGATGTTCCCCCAGTGGAGCACATCAGCCAGCTCATCGCGCGCGAGGTGAAATCGGGCAAGCTCCGACTCAGTCCGATTCAGAAGGCCAACAACATCTACACCTACCACGATCCTTGCTATCTCGGCCGGCATAACCAGGTCTACGACGATCCGCGCGCCGTGCTTGACGCGATTCCGGGATTGCAGCGAGTTGAGATGGAGCGCTGCCGCGATCGCTCGTTTTGCTGCGGCGGCGGCGGGCTGATGCTGTTCTATGAGCCGAAGGAGGACGAGCGGATCGGCGTGAAGCGGGTGCGCATGGCTGCCGAGGCGGGAGCGAATGTCATCGTGACTGCATGCCCGTTTTGCATGGTCAATATCGAGGACGCGATCAAAGTCTCGGGAATGGAAGGCAAGATGACGGCTATCGATCTGGCGGAACTCGTCGATCAGCAGTTGGTGCGCGAGCCGCTACAGACAACGAGCGTCTTGGAAGAAG
>JASHXK010000240.1 GCA_030043575.1 Terriglobales bacterium | reverse complement strand
GGCTTCAAGGATGCGGGCGTGTACGATCCCCCGACCATTGGCGGCACCAGCGTCATCTACGTCCTGCACGACGTCAATCACCCCGAGAAGTACGGCAACCTGCCGAAGGAGCCGCGCATTTCGCAGGCGTTCACCATCTGGAAGGAGTGGTTTAAGCCGATCGGGCTGTTTGGCGCGATGCTCGGCTTTGTCGGCGTGGTAATGCACTACGTCTTCGAAGGGCCGCGGCAAACCCAGCCGCTGCCGCCGATCAAGCAGGTTGATCCGCCAGAACGTGCTACAGGAAAGGAGAACTAGATGGCGACCTCCGCCGATCGTTTCATGCATCGTCCTAACGCCATCGATCGCCTGGGCAAGACCGTGGTCTACGTGGGCGAGCTCCTGCGGCATCCCGTATACACGCGTTTCTTACACTGGATGGTTGGTATTTTTTTCTTCCTGGCTCTGCTTTCCGGATTTGGGATTTATCTGCCCTGGATTTTCCGCTTCTTCACACCGCTGTTTGGCGGCGGAGCGATGACCCGCTTGCTGCATCCCTGGTTCGGCCTCGGCTTTGTCTTCTTCTTTGCCTTGCAAGCCATCAACTGGTGGCAGGCGATGACTTGGACGCCCGCGGACACGCGCTGGATGAAAACCATCAAGGACTACATCACCCGGAGCGACTCCATGGAATCGGCCGAGACTGGCTTCTTCAACGCCGGCCAGAAGATGATGTTCTGGGAAATCGTTTGCGGCTCCATCGCGTACGTCATCACCGGCGTGATGATGTGGTTCCCCACGACCTTCGGGCGCATCTGGGTGTCCATCGCCTACGTCATCCACGACATCTCCGCGCTCATCATGCTGTTCGGCATCTTCTTCCACATTTACCTCAGTACCTTCGGCGAGCCGGGAACCATCCAGGCGATGACGCGCGGCACGGTCAGCGAAGCTTGGGCGTGGACGCATCATCCCCGCTGGTATAAGGAGGTGACTGGCCGCGATCCGCAGCAAGCTCTGACCGAAGCCCGCCAACGGATGGAACAGCAAGATCGGACAGCATGAGAATGCGCCGCAGCTCAATCTAGGCTGGCATTCCAGCAATGGCGACCCGTTCCAATTTGGGAATCGTAGCGCAACTTCTGTCCCACAAAGGCTCCTTGATGCGCTGCGCTGCCTATAATTTTGTCCATAAGCGTGGCCCGCGCTTATCTGAGGAGCCGTGCCGTGAACAGGCATGCCACAGCTGCCGGACCGCAAGGTCACAGCCTCCCAGGCGCCCGGCTTGATCCCCGTGAAGACGACATCAATCCGATAGAACTGCGCCAGTTTCGCGAAAGCACGATTGTCTTCGATCCGCGGCCCTTTCTGGCAAAACTGCCTCTGGGACGCAGCACCCGCGACTATGCCCGGGACACGGTCATTTTTTCCCAGGGCGCGATCGCTGATGCCGTGTTCTGGATTCTGCGCGGCGAAGTGAAGCTCACGGTTGTCTCGCCGGAAGGCAAGGAAGCGGTGATCGCCATCCTGTCGCACGGCAATTTTTTTGGCGAGGGATGTCTGGCCGGACAGCCGCTTTGCCCCGAAACGGCTATCGCCGTGCACCCGTCTTCGGTGATTCGCGTGCCGCGGGAAGCGATGACTGGCCTGCTGCATCACGAGCCCGCATTTGCGGAGGGCTTCATCGCGCATTTGCTATCGCGGCACGTGCGCCTGGAACAGGACCTGCTGGACCAACTCTTCCACACCAGCGAGAAGCGGCTGGCGCGCCTGCTGCTCTTGATGGCCCGCAATGGCGAGAACGGCGAGGCGCTGCCGGTGGTAGAAAAGCTCAGCCATGAGACGCTGGCCGAGATGATCGGCACCACGCGCTCGCGCGTGACCTTCTTCATGAATCGCTTTCGCAAGCTGGGATTCATCGATTACAACGGCGGGATGCACGTGCATAGCTCATTGCGTGTGGTGCTGCACGAGTAGCACGCGGAGGGGAATCGCACGCTGAAAGACCCTGGCTGCGAGCCGGACCCTAATCAGCACCGCCTTTGCGCCGGTTAGAGTCGCGAACAGGCTCGTCAGCCAAGGCCTCAGCGCCCCCGGGAATGTCGTCCCGAGGGGAAGACTCATTGCGCTATCCGAGCAGCGCAATAGGCCCCGGTCTCCGCGGCGGAACTGGCGTCGGCTTCCGCGGCGGCGTGGGTCCCGGAGGAGGCATCGGTGGCGGATTAGTGCCTGCCATCAGCGGCGGAACTGGCCGCGGAGGAAGTGGCGGAATCGGTGATGGATGCCGCGGCGGCGTGGGCATCGGTGGATTCGGATGGTGAACGTCTGCCATCAGCGGCGGAACTGGCCGCGGAGGAAGCGGCGGAATCGGTGATGGATGCCGCGGTGGCGTTGGCATCGGTGGATTCGGATGGTGAACAGCCGCCATCATTGGTTTCGGTGGAGGAACTGGCGGTGTGGGATGCCGCGGGGGAGTGGGCATCGGCGGAACCGGATCGTGCGTGCCTGCCATCGACGGCGGCACCGGCTGCGGAGGAAGCGGCGGAGTCGGTGTGGGATGCCGCGGCGGCGTTGGCATCGGCGGAGCCGGATTGTGCGTACTCGCCATCAGCCATAAACCCGCGCCCACATGCGAAGAAGTCGTTGTTGCACTGCTGATCGCTACCGCGACCAGAAGCATTACGACTCCGGCGAGCAGTCTGCGAGTCATAGTCTTCTCCTTCATAAGGCGAAATGTTTCGCCTTGTGGTTGCACCTGAACGAACTTCTCGGCGGCGTAGCTGCGCCAAGCGCTCAGGCAAACATCATCTCGGAATTCTTAGGGCGCAAGACCTGAGGGTGGCAGCTAAGTCGAGGCTGTTTGAAGTACAAAGGCTGGCCGTCCCATTACGGTTGGATCTGGAGGGAATTTTCGTTGCCGGGGCACCTAGTTTCTGAATCGCTCTGAAAGGAGAGGGGCCAGCTTCAAAGTTCTGCCACCTTCAGTCGACTGCCAAGATTTCGTCCGGCACGAGACCTCCACTCATGGTTGGTGTAAACCTATCGCAAAACCGTGTATGGTCAAAATTGCACAACGATTTCACATTGCGGTGCTCCAGTGCATGAAATCAACGGCTTACGTCAGAAACATTTAGTGTGAAAGAGTGTGACGCAAGACCTGCCCTTAGCTCGCCGAGTGGGTAGCCTTCCTTCGGCGCTAACGTGGGCGCTAAGGAGCGGGTTACGGTAATCGCTTCATCCGTAACGCGCTATCATTCCATTCGCGGACCGCGGTCCCCCAATTCGTCCCAAGGTCGTTCTTAGGCGCCTCGGGTCGGGTTCTATCCTGGATTAACGCCAGGCGAATTGGGATTGGGAGAGCTGCATGAAACAAGTCGCCTCATGGGCGTTGGAGACGGCGAAGCTGCGTGGCGCATCCCTCGCCGAAGCTCGCATTGTCGACGAGCGCAATCGCTCGCTGGCCACGAAGAACGGCAAGGTCGGAGCTGCCTCCGACGCCGAATCGCTGGGCATCGGCATTCGCGTTATCGCGGATGGAGCTTTCGGATTCGCTGCGACCGACGATCTCTCGCGTGAAGCCGTCCAAACCTGCGCCGCCAAAGCCGTCCACATCGCCAAGGCGTCGGCGACGGTGAAAGCCGAAAAGTTGCGGATGGTCCCCGAGCCGCCGGCCAAAGCGGAGTGGACTTCGCCGTGCAAGATCGATCCCTTCAGCATCTCGGTTGAGAAGAATTTGCAGCTGCTCTTTGCCATCGACGAGGAGCTTCGCAGAGTGAAAAGGGTGAGTTTTGCCGAAACCAGCATGAACTTTCGCCGCTACGAGCAGTGGTTCTTCTCGACGGAGGGTGCGGAGATTCATCAGACCATCACGACTTCCGGCGCCGGTTATGCGGCGCATTCTTTCGAGGGAAGTGAAATTCAGAAGCGCTCCTATCCCAACTCCTACGGTGGCCAATATCAGAACAAGGGTTACGAGCTGATCGAAGAGTTGTGCCTCCTGGAGCACGCGCAGGAAACGGCGGAGCAGGCAGTCGCGCTTCATTCCGCCGACCAGTGTCCGGAAGGGACGTTCGACATTATTCTTGACTCCTCGCAGCTTTCCTTGCAGATTCACGAATCGATTGGTCATCCGATTGAGCTCGACCGTGTGCTGGGCATGGAGGCCAACTTCGCCGGCACCTCATTCCTGACGCTCGACAAGCTGCGAACGCTAAAATACGGCAGCGAGCTCGTCAATGTTGTCGCCGATGCAACTGAAGCGCATGGCCCAGGCCTCGGCACTTTTGCATATGACGATGAAGGTGTCGCCGCGCAATGCACGCCAATCATCACCAACGGCCTGTTCACCGGATATCTCACCTCGCGCGATACCGCCGCCGCGATTGGCGCAAAGCGCAGTGGAGGCTGTTTGCGCGCGGAGGGCTGGAATCGCTTGCCTATCGTGCGCATGACCAACGTCAGCATTCTGCCCGGCGAATCGCCGCTGACGTTGGAAGAACTCATCGCGTCGACCGATCTTGGCATTCTGATGGAAACGAACCGCTCCTGGTCGATCGACGA
>JASHXK010000239.1 GCA_030043575.1 Terriglobales bacterium | reverse complement strand
AACTTCCCGGCGATCACCAGCAGTAGGATCGCCAGCAGCAATCCCGGCCGGCGGAGCACGGCCCGCGGATTGATCAGCACACCGACGGTCACGAAGAACAGCGCCACAAACGCGTCGCGCAACGGCAGCATCTGCTCCAGCGCCTGATGCGCGTAGTCCGAGGCGCTCACGATCAGTCCGGCGGCAAAGGCGCCCAGCGCCAGCGACAACCCAACCGCTTCGGTAAGGGCGGCCGTCCCCAGGCAAATCGCCAGCAGCACCAGCAGGAACAGTTCTTTGTTGTCCGCTCGTGCGACGCGCGCCAGCCAGCGCGGCACCAGATATACCGCGAGAAAGCCAATCGGCGCCAGAATCAATGCGGCCTTCCCGAGAGCCAGCGCTACACCAAGCAGATGATGCGGCGAGAGCGTGGCCAGCGTCGGCATCAGGATGGTCAGCGCGACCACCACCAGGTCCTCCACCAGCGTGATTCCGATCATCACCTTGCCATGCGGCGATTGCAGCTCACCGCGATCGATCAGCAGCCGTGATAAGACCATCGTGCTGGCTACGGAAACGATCATCCCCACGACCATCCCGGACATCGCGCCCCATCCCAGCAGCGCGCCCACGCCCGCGCCCAGAGCCGCCATCAGCACCACGCCCAGCGGCCCGCCGATCAGCGCTACCCACTTCACCTCGGCCAGCTCGTCCAGCG
The DNA here is from genome assembly GCA_030043575.1 of Terriglobales bacterium. Lineage (GTDB taxonomy): Bacteria > Acidobacteriota > Terriglobia > Terriglobales > Acidobacteriaceae > Bog-257. The sequence goes on along the minus strand of JASHXK010000239.1, from coordinate 4,277 downwards.
AGAACTCCAGTCCGATGGAGAACATCAGCAGCACGACGCCGACTTCCGCAACGACTTGAAACGTGTGCGCCTCGCGCACCTTCGGGCCCAGCGTGTACGGGCTGAGTGCGATCCCCGCCAGCACATAGCCGAGAATCAGCGGCTGCCTGAACCGCCAGGCCACTGCTCCGCCCAGGATGGCGGCAATGAAGATGTAGGACAGTTCTTTGAAGATGGCAGCGTGTTGAGGCATGGAGAAACAGTTGTCAGCTGCCGGTTGTCAATCAGACACCACCAGCGAACCTTCGGTCTGTGTATGGTAGACGACGGAAGCGGCTCAATGCGAACGTCGCACAAAGAGGATCGCAGTCTTGGCAGACAGGTTACTTATTTTGTTGCGGCACTGAACACTCTGCCAGCAGCTTGGCGCAGGCGTAGACCGTTTTCGTCGTGGGCATCGGCAGGCCGACCCGCTCTCCGATCTCCACCACCGCGCCCACCAGCGCTTCCAGCTCCATCGGCCGCCCAGCTTCCAGGTCCTGCAACATTGAAGTCTTGTGCTCGCCGACCTTTTCCGCGCCGGCAATTCGCTGGTCGATCGAGATGGGCAGCTCCATGCCCAGCTTGTGTGAAACTGCCTCGACCTCCTGCATGATATTGCGGATCACGGCGCACACGCCGGGATCGCGCACCATCTGCGCCAGCGTCGCGCGCGTGAGTGCACTCACCGGATTGAATGACGCGTTCCCCAGAACCTTGACCCAGATCTCGTGGCGCAGTCGAGCGGAGATCGGCGCACGCAGGCCGGAAGCAATGAGCGCTTCCGCGATACGGCGGCAACGCTCGGAGCGCGATCCGTCCGGTTCGCCGAGAGAGATGCGGTTGCCTTCGATGTGCTGAACTACGCCGGGCGCGGTGATTTCGGTAGAGAAGTAGACGATCGAGCCGACGACGCGCCCCGCCTCGATGGCCGATGAAATCACGCCGCCGGGATCAACGCGCTCCAGCCGCAATCCATCCCAATCGCCGCCGAAACCCTGGAAGTACCACCATGGGATCCCGTTCTGCGTGCTGACCACCGTGGTGCCGGGACCCAACACCGGCTTCAAGCGAGGCGCAAGCTGCGGCAGGCCGTGTGCCTTCACGCCGAGAAAAACAACATCGACCGGGCCCACTTCGTCGAGCGCAGCCGCGATCTTAGGCCGCGCGGCAAAGTCGCCCTCCGCCGTCTTGACCAGCACACCATGTTCCTGCATGGCGCGAAGATGCGCTCCGCGCGCGAACAGCGTGACATCGAATCCCGCTCGCGCCATGCGGGCGCCGATGTAGGCTCCGATGGCGCCTGCACCCGCAATCAGAAATTTCATGGTTGGTTGTCCACCAGGGCAGTGGCGACCGAGCCCCGCCGGATTTTCCCGGTCGCGGTGGTGGGGATGCTCTTCACCAGGTAGATCTTCTTGGGACACTTGAACTCCGCCAGGTGTTCGCGGCAATGCTTGAGGAGCGCCGTTTCGCTCACCCCATGCGGCTCATGCAGCACCACCGCCGCTGCCACTTCTTCGCCCAGCGTGGGATGAGCGAAACCGAAGGTCACGGCGGCCGAGACCGCAGCATGTTTCAGCAGAACCTCGTCGACCTCATGCGGCGCGATGTTCTCGCCACCGCGAATGATGATGTCTTTAATGCGTCCGCTCAGGTGCAGATAACAATCGGAATCGAGCCAGCCTTCGTCGCCGGTACGGAACCAGCCGTTCGTAAAAGCGCGAGCGTTGGCTTCGGGATTGTTGTCGTAGCCGCGAAAGACGCTCGCCCCCATGATGGCAACTTCGCCGCGCCGATTATTGCCGAGATCATGCCCTTCCTTGTCGATAATGCGGACACGCAGCCCGGTTCCCACTCCCACCGAGCCGGCTTTGCGATGCCGCGGTGGCAGGGGGTTCGAAGTCATCTGATGAGAAGCTTCGGTCATGCCATACGCTTCAACAAACGGCACGCCGAAGAGATTTTCGATCTTGTGAATCAACTCCGCCGCCAGCGGCGCGCTGCACGAGCGAATGAAGCGCAGGGTGACAGCCTCGAGGGGTTTCTGGTGAGCGCGGGCGAGCAACAGCTGATGCATCGTGGGCACACCCGAAAACCAGGTCACGCGATGATCGCGCACCGTGCGCCAGAAGGAAAGCGCGTTGAATTTGGAAGGAACGGCTACGGTGCCGCCGGAAACCAGGGTAGCCATCGTCGATGCCATGAGTCCGTGGACATGGAAGAGCGGCATGATGCACAGCGAAACGTCGTCGGCCGTAAGTGCGTAGGTGTTGGCGATGTTCGCCGCCGAGACGGCGAGATTGAAATGGCGCAGGGGAACGCGCTTGGGCCGGCCGGTGCTTCCGCTGGTATGCAGGATGAGAGCGATATCGTCGGCCGTAGGCTCCTCGACGTGGGCTTTGTCGGGAACGCCTTGCAGGCGGATGTGGCCTTTATCGTCCATTTCGACCGAGTACACCGGGATATTGCAGTCGGCGGCCGCACTGCGCGCCAATTCCAGACCCACGGCAGGACACAGCAGGATTTTGGCGTTCGTATCGCGCAGGAAAAATAGGAACTCCTCATAGGGATAAGCCGGATTCAGCGGCGCTGCGGTTCCGGCTGTCGAAGCAGCCAGAAAGCTCACGAGGGCGGGCAGGCCATTGGGCAAAGCAATGCCCACGGCATCGCCACGGCGAATGCCTACGGCGGTTAGTGCACCGGCCAGAGCGAAAACCTGATCGCGCAGCGAATCGTAGCTGACGTTGATGCCAATCTCGGGGATGACAACTGCGGTGTGAGCGGCGGTGGCCGTGTCCGCAAAATGTAAGACGTCAAGCAGCGTATCGACTGACTTCAGGGTCATCCAATTCCTCGGGTGCCGTCGTCGCGGCCCTTGTCGTAGCTTGTTTTCGCCGGTAGAAGCAGGTAACTAGAAAACATAATTGCAGGGCGGGTATACGGAGTCAACCTCTACACTGCTGCGCGGCGGCTCACATTCAAAACGGCACAAATGCCTATTTCTGTCAGCATGGCAGTTGGCGCAAAAGGTCATAGCTTCGATCTCAGCGCGCTGGTAGCTTGAATTCCGGCGGAGGTTCCTGCTGGAAGTCTGCGTCGAGATTCGGATGAGCAGCTCTTCGGAAATCGTCAATCCCGCTCCCGCCCTTGCCTTCAACCTCTGGCGCGGCCCCAACGGCATTCGCGCCGGATGGCGGCTGCTGATCTTCTTCGCCATCCTCGTGGCGCTCGGTTACGGCATGAGCCGCGTGGTCGATGCTGTGATCCACCGCATGCATCCCGGCGCCTCCAGCCCGTGGGAAGACGTGCTTGCGGTTGACTTGCTCATCGTCCCCCTGCTGATCGCAACCTGGATTATGGGACGAATCGAGCGCCGCAACTTTGCCGACTACGGCTTGCCATGGCAGCGAGCCTTTGGCCGCCAGTTCTGGCAGGGAGCCGGCTTCAGCTTCGCGTCATTTACAGTTCTGCTGCTGGCGATGCGCCTGGCCGGCGTCTTCTCGTTCGGCACGATCGCATTGCAGGGATGGGATGTGTGGAAGTACGCCGCTGCGTGGGCCGTTCTGGTATTCCTGGGCGCGTTACTTGAGGACTTTCTCTATCGCGGATACCTGCAGTTCACCCTGACGACCGGGATCGGCTTCTGGCCGGCAGCCATCGTCACATCATTACTTATGGGCGGGATGCACTATTTCAATCCCAGCGGTCATGGGCTGGGGCCGCTGTCTGCGACCATCTATTGCCTGGTGACCGTGCTAGTCTTGCGCCGCACCGGGGACCTGTGGATGCCACTGGGAATCCACTCGGCATGGGCGTGGGCCGAGGTTTACTTCTACGGCGTACCCGACAGCGGCTACCGCGCCACCGGCCATCTGTTCGAGGCCCAGTTTCACGGCTCGACATTGCTCACCGGCGGTGGGTTTGGTCCGGAGGCCAGCATCTTCACTCTCGTGTTGCTGACGATCTGGGGCGTAATCTTCTCCGTTTGGCTGCACGGGGTGAGATATCCCAATCCGGCGGCGATTCCGGATCAGCGACGACGCAATGCGGCAGCGGAGTTCAGCCACCGTCGAACAGAGGCCTGAAATCCAGAGCGCCGTAGGCGCGGCGACAGCTTAGCCCAGGACGTAGCGTAGCGGAGTCCTGGGTAGAGTGGCAAAAGAATCTGAGTCCCTTCAGGGACGACACAGAATCAAAACTTGGTGTGAACCGGTGGGTTCTATGGAAACGAGACAATCTGACGGCAACGATCCCGT
>JASHXK010000022.1 GCA_030043575.1 Terriglobales bacterium | reverse complement strand
CAGGTCAAAGGCCCCCGAGGCTGAGTTGTCGAGCTTAGCGAAGTAGATGGAGTTTCCGTCGGGCGAAAAAGCCAGGCCCCCATAGCGCGCCGCCGAGGGCGGGATCACCTGGGTATCGCTGCTGGTGGGCACGTTACGCAGCCAAAGACTCTGGATTCCATTGTCATCGACCACGCTGAGGATGTATTTTCCATCCGGCGAGATCGCGGCCTCCGCCGCTTTGCCCGTCTCGGTGATCTGCGTCATGGTGAACTTCTGAAACGGCGCCACCGCGGGACGGTGCACGAAGGAGTAGACACCGAAACCGGCTGCGCCCAACACAATCAGCGCAATGACAACGCCGGCGGCCAATCCGAACTTGTGCTGCCTGGCCGCGATGACTACGGCAGAGCTGCTGCTCTGGGCAGGTCGGACTTGGGACAATGGCGCAGCGGCGACGCTTTCCGCCGCTGCGGCTGCCTGAACGCCGCTGACCGACGTTCGGCTTGAGTCGCTGTCCCGCTTCAGCCGCTGCAAATCGGCGCGCAGCTCCGCCGCAACCTGGTAGCGCAGGTTGCGATCTTTCTCCAGCGCCTTGTTGATGATGCGCTCCAGCTCGGGCGGCGTCTCCGGATTCAGCCGCACGGGCGCCACCGGGGCTTTGTGCAGGATGCTGTCGAAGAGCGCAGCCGTGGTGTCGCCGCGAAACGGCAGCTGGCCGGTCGCCATCTCGTACAGCACCGCGCCAAACGAGAACAGATCGGTGCGCGCATCGATCTCCTTGCCCAGCGCCTGCTCCGGCGACATGTAGGCGACGGTACCCATCGCCATTCCCGGACTGGTGAGATGCGACTCGGCGATCGTGCCAAAGCTGTTGCCAGATGCCGCCTTACCGACGGCAGACCCCGCCGCAACCTTCGCCAGACCGAAGTCGAGAATCTTGGCGTGTCCGCGGTCAGTGACGAAGATGTTCGCGGGCTTGATGTCGCGATGAATGATTCCCTTGGCATGCGCCGCGTCGAGCGCATCGGCGATCTCGGTCGCCAGACTCAGCAGCTCGTCAATCTCGAGCGGCTGGCCGGAAATGCGATTTGACAGAGTCGTGCCATCCAGAAATTCCATGGCGATGAAGGCGCGGCCGTCATCCTCGCCAATGTCGTGGATGGTGCAGATATTGGGGTGGTTCAGCGCCGACGCGGCCTTGGCCTCGCGCCGAAAACGCTCCAGCGCGGCATGATCGTTCGCGACTTCGTCGGGCAGAAACTTGAGTGCCACGAAGCGGTCGAGACGGGTGTCCTCGGCTTTGTAGACGACGCCCATTCCGCCGCCGCCCAGCATCTCCAGGATGCGGTAGTGCGAGATCGTGCTGCCGATCATGATTTATTGCAGGGGAAATGAATGCCTGATGATAGGGCGGCTGGAGAAGGCAGTCAATTGGGATCGCCGCTATTGGCGCAATTGAAGTTCTGCGCGCCGAAGGGACACGGCTGGAGCACGCCCTCAGGCGTGGGCAAAAGGTTAGCCTGGGCGCCTTGTGTCAGGGCACGACCCTTCGGCTGCGCCGGCGATCCGATCCTTATCTGCCCGTCAGAAACAAAAACACCGCAAGCGTGGTCACGAACAGCGCGGTGTTCATGTAGCGCTTGAGCTGGTTGGGCTGATCGTTGCGCGCGGCGCGCACTGACGCGGCATAAAGCAACGTGGTGCCGAAGAGCGCCAGCGCCAGAGCGATGCTGGCCATCCTCGTGCCGCGCGCGACGGCGATCACCAGCAGAATGGTGTTGATCGCGTTCACCGCCAAGATGAAGCGCGGCCCGCGTCGCGTGATGGGCAATTCAGCGGACATGAGAATGCGTTCTGAATCGGGGTCCGAGGTTAGCGGCCAATCTTCGCTACGGCGTAACCTCCCAGATGACGCCGTAGCCATTCGCGCCACCGTCTTCGGTTGTGCCATAGAGGCTGCCGTCGGCGTCGAGGGCCAAACTCCCGACGGGATAGCTGCCGTCACTGCCGCTGAAATCGTGCAGATCGGTGAAGGTCCAGCCGCCGCTCCCAGGCGTCAGTCTGAAGATCAGGCCGAGGTCGTTAACTCCTCCAGTGTACTTGACGCCATAGAGATTGCCGGCCGTGTCCATGGACAACGGGCTTAGCGACCCGGATCCACCGCTGAAGTTGTAAAGCACAGAGTAGGTATAGCTGCCGTTCGACGGAGAGAGTTCGAAGACGACACCCGAGTTATTCGAGCCCCCATAAACAGTTGTGCCATACAGATTGCCTGCTGAATCGGAGATCAGGCCAGCCCAAGAGTCCCGGCCGTCGCTCCCGTCAAAGCTATGGACAATGGACTCGTTCCACCCCGAGCCAGATGGGCTGACCTCATAAACCGAGCCATCCCCGTTTGCCCCGCATACGGTGGTGGTACCGAAGATGTTCCCAGCCTGGTCGACCATCACCGTCCCGAGCGGAGTGCATCCGTCGGGATTCCCGGAAAACAGATGGATGATCTGGTAGTTCCAACCCCCCTGTGATGGCGTGAGCTCGAAGACGCCACCGCCACCAAAATTGTCGTCCTGGCAGCCGAGTCCTCCGTAGGTGGGTGCTCCGAAAATGTTACCCGCCTGATCGAGAGCAACTCCGTCCTGAGGCTCAAATAAATTGGCGCAATTCTGAAACCGGTATACCACGGTCTCGTTCCAGGGACAGCTCACACTGTGGCAGAACGAGGCGGGGGGTTGCAGGTGGTAGACCGTACCGCAGCCGTTTCCTAAACAGCCATCAAGCAAGCCGCCAGCTATCGTCGTGCCGTACAAGCTGCCGTCCGCGGCGATGGCTACCGTAGCGTACGGAATGGTGCCATCCTGGCCGCCGCGAAAGGCGTACAGCGTGCTCAGGATCCAGCCCGAACCTTGATGCGAGAATTCATAGACAGTTCCACACGCCGCAGTGCAACCCAGTGGGCCGATTGTAGTCCCGTAGAGGTGGCCGGATCGGTCGATCGTCAAACCGCCCCAAGGGGAAGTCTCATCAGCACCGCCAGTGAAGTTATGTAGCACCTGGAAGGTCTGCGCCCGGGCAGTTGGGGCAGCCGCGAGAAGCGTCGCCAAAACGGCCAACGAAACGAGAGATGCCAGGCTGGCTCGCAAGTTGATGTCGAAAATCGAAACTGGCGGTTGCTGGAGTTCCACGGTGATTCCCCCCTTCCACGCTGGAGCGGAAGAGTATCACGCATTGTGAGCAGCGCAACTTAATTCTGTATTACGACGTAATAGCCTGACACTCCGAGCTTTAAACCTGGGCGTTTCAGCTGATTGGCGCACGAAAGCAACCAGCCAACGGCTTCGCTCGCCGGAGTTTTT
>JASHXK010000238.1 GCA_030043575.1 Terriglobales bacterium | reverse complement strand
TCGAGACCGACCATGTCAGCCAAGCGGAAGGTTGCCGTCTTGGGCCAGCCGACCGCGGTTCCGGTCAGCGCGTCGACGTCTTCGACGCTCAGGTCCATCTCCATCATGATGCGCATCACGTTCAGGATGGAAAACGTGCCTATGCGATTGGCGATGAAGTTCGGCGTGTCCTTGGCATAGACCACGCCCTTGCCCATGTGCAGATCGCAGAAGCGGGCGATGGTGTCCATCGCGGCGGGATCGGCGTCAGGTGTGGGGATGATCTCCAGCAGGCGCATGTAGCGCGGCGGATTGAAGAAGTGGGTGCCGAACCAGGAGCGGCGGAAGTCGTCGGGGAAGCCCTCGACGATTTTCGCGACCGGCAGACCGCTGGTGTTCGTAGTGATGATGGTGCCGGGCTTGCGAATCTTCTCGATCTTGCGCAGCAGGCTGCGCTTGATTTCGAGGTCTTCGATGACCGCCTCGACGATCCAGTCGACGTCGGCGAGCTTGTGGAGATCGTCCTCGAAGTTGCCGATGGTGACCAGGCGCGCGAGCGAGGGCTCGAAGAAAGCGGCGGGCTTGGACTTGACGGCAGCTTCGAGACCCGCGGCGGCGATGCGGTTGCGCGCGGGGCCGTCGGCGTCGGGCGGAACGATATCGAATAAATAAGAAGGAACACCGGCGTTGGCCAAGTGTGCGGAGATGCGGGCGCCCATGGTGCCCGCGCCCAGAACGGCGACTCTCTCAATCCGCTTCAGCATGAGATCTTATGACTCCGGTGCAGACGCTATGAACTGTCTGCCTATTACAGCCTACGACAGGCCGTACCTATTTGAGTTTTGATTGAGTTGAACCTGAAATCGGTGCTGTGTTTGCGATGTTGCGACAGGCGACACAACTCTCCCCTTAACGAACAACGGCATAACAAATACGGCTCTAGAAACAAGCAGCGCGCACCGTAAGATGTGGGGTGAGGATGGCAACGGCGCGCGCCGTATTAAGTTGAATTGATCGTACTGAATGAATCCTCATTCAGTCAACAACTATTTTGTAAATATTTTTCAGACAATGCCTTAGGAGATGTGCCTAGCAAGCAGAAAGGCCGCTGCGGCCGCAAGTCCGGCCATCACATGTGTTTGTGAGGTGGAATTAACGGTCTTGCGGCCCCGGTAGGCGGGCAGTCTCACATAGCCGAATGTCGGCGTGAAATGGCGTTTACCGCCTCGCATTTGCGGAATGGGCTTCCAGTTCAGGATGGGCGGTCAGGTACTGCAAGGCCATCTCGGCGACCTCGCGCTCGCCCTTATAGCTGAGGGCTTTCGGGGCCTCGTCGAGTGGGATCCAGAAGGCGCGCTGGACTTCGACCCGCATCTCCGGCGAGATGTTGCCGAGCTTGCCGGAGCGGTACAGCAGAAGATAGAAGCTGACGATCTTGAAGACGCGCGCCTGATCGCCCCAGTTGCGGACATAGACATACTTGATGTCGGCGAGCTTGGTAATGAGGTCGGCCTGGACGCCAGTCTCCTCTTGGACTTCGCGCAGGGCGGTTTGATCGGGCTTCTCGCCGGGATCGATTGCGCCTTTCGGCAAGGCGGTGGCGGAAGGCACAGTGTGGCTGGTCTTGGTGGATTTCTTCCCAGGCTTCTTGGGACGAGTCATGTGCGGCTCGATGACGGCAAGCAACCAACGGCCACGCATCTTGCGCAACACGACGCCGCCAGCCGAAAACTCGCGCTCCATGAGGAATCCAAACAGGAAGGATAGGTTAGTTTGTCAGAGTTCGGCGAGGGTGACAACGGGAAAGAAAATGGTAGGCAGTGGGTCAGCCTGTTTCCACAGGTAGCGACAGCATGCGGTGGCAAGTCGCGGAGTGTGGCAGGATACACTCATGCCGAAGCGCTTGTAGGCCGCGGAAAGAACTTAGGAGCGAATTATGGAATCGAAGCGGCGAATGACGGTCCGTTCTGAAACCTTGATTGCAGTGCGCGATGTACGCGCCAGCAGTCGCTGGTATCAACAATTGCTTGGATTCGATTCACTTCCAGAACACAGCCATCGCGACTTTTATGATCGGATGCTATGTGACGGTCAGCTGGTGCTTCAACTCCATGCCTGGAATGAGCACGATCACCCCAATCTTATAAATGCGGACGCAGCCCCGCTTGGACACGGTGTCGTGCTCTGGTTCGAGGTGGACGACTTTGATGCGGTCGTCGAACAGGCTCGCGCATTGCGCGCTGAGATCATACTTGAACCCCACTTCAATCCGGCGCCACGTCACAGAGAAATGTGGCTTCGCGATCCCGACGGCTACGTGGTGGCAGTGGCAAGCCCAGATGGCGAGAGCAGCTCTTGAGCGTGCGATGGCGCGAACCGTTAGAAATTTGTTACTCCAGCATGTCTCACGACTGCGTGACCGCCCTCACTGCGCCATTCTTCTTTCTGTTCCACCATGTGCGGAGAGGAGAAAAGTGTCCCCACTTTATGGGTCTAATGACGCTTTTGGGCACATATGCGACGAGTCCTCATCCTTGGAGCTGCAGGACGAGATTTTCATGACTTCAATGTAATCTTTCGCAACAACCCCGAATTCCGAGTCGTAGCTTTT
>JASHXK010000237.1 GCA_030043575.1 Terriglobales bacterium | reverse complement strand
GCGCACACGCTGAAGCTGGTGGAAGAGCACGTCAACGCCGCCGCCAACGACACGCTCGACAAGCTGGGCATCGCCAAGAACGCGCGTCAGGAGAAGTTCGCAGCGCGCGACGCAAAGCTGAAGGCCGACGCCGAGAAGGCGCGCATGATGGCGCTCTATCGTGAGCATGTACTTGGCGAGAAGCCCGCCAACAAGGGCACCTTCATTCCCATCGATAGCCTGGGCGGCATCAAGCCCGCCAAGCCCGAGGTGGAAGAGCGCGAAGCGGTCTACGGCGACTAATCGAAGACTTCACCATGACTAAACAACCGGCCGCCATGCGCGGCCGGTTTCGTTTTGTAGCCATTGATCGCGATGCCCTGATCTGCACTACTGCGGGATCAGGTGTCCCGAGAAAACAACCGTACAGGTAGGCTGGTTCGCCGACAGTCCGTAGTTGAGCGTAGAGCCAGGATCAGCAAACATCTCGGTCTTCTTGGCTGAGGAGAATTCGACGGTATTCGGAAACGACATTCCCGGCGGAAACGGCAAGGTGTAGATGTAGAAGTTTCCTCCAAAAACCACCTTAATGAACGCCGAGCCGATGTAGGTCGTCCCGGTCGTGGCATCGCAGTCGGCGGTGACAAACTCGATGACTACGGTCTTCACCGGTTTGCCGTTAGAGAGTGTACTGGGCAGCGTGAGGTTGAAGGGGGTGGTGGAACTTACGTTGGACGATACCGTGAAGGCCTCGTCAGCGAAAGCTGATGGGGCCATCGCCAGCAGTGCCAGCGTCACGATCGCCAGCGTAAACCGTCGCAAAACAAATCTTGGTTGCAGGCTCATCTTGGTACTCCTTCTGAGGTTTGAGAGGGCCGGGTTTGTGCGAGATATGTTACTCCCAAAATCCTCGTGCCGTCAGAAACTCCCTGCAACGACTCCAGATTGCACTAAAGTCTCTGCTCCAGGCTGCCGATAGTATCAGTGATCACAAGATGGCCTCCTGAGTGAACCGTTCGTGCTGCTTTCCCAGCTGGGTGCCGTGCTCCTGGCTGGGCTTTTTGTTTGCAGCGCAACCTCCGTTTCCACGCGATACGATAGGAGCATGCAGTCCGGCCCGCACTTCGTTTCTACGGATGATCTCGAGAATCTGCTGGCGAATCTGAGACGATCTTCGTCCAATGCCTGCTGCGGTCTTCTTGGCCCGGATTCGATCAGCTGGAAGATCAATCGCGAGTCGGCTCTCTTCCTGGCCGCGACTCGTGCGGCGTTGTTGCAGCTTGCTCATCCCTGGGTCGCGGCGGCCATCGCCCAGCACTCGACAACCTTTCACAATCCCATCGCCCGTTTTCATCAGACCTTCCGCATCATGTTCACCATTTCCTTTGGTTCCGTCGAGCAGGCTTTCGCCGCCGCGCGCCAATTGCACCGCCGGCATCAGGGCATTCGCGGAACCTTGTCTGAAAGCGGTGGCCGTTTCGCCACGGGTACTTCCTATGAAGCCAACGAAGTCGACGCGCTCCTTTGGGTGTTTGCCACTCTGATCGACAGCTCGGTGCTTGCCTACGAGTGTGCGCTGCCGCCGCTCACCGCTGCAGAACTTGAGCAGTACTATCGCGAATGCCGGCAAATCGCGCCGCTTTTCGGAATTCCGCGCGATTGCACACCACCCGATTGGGCCAGCTTTGACCGGTACATGACGTCGGCGCTCGAATCCGACATGCTAGGGGTTAGCGCTGCTACGCGCCAGATGGCTCGTTGCCTGCAAGACGGTGCAGGCCTGGCCGTCAAACCGCCGCTCTGGTATCGCGCCCTGACCGTCGAGATACTGCCCCCACGCTTTCGCGGGGAGTTTCAGCTGAACTATGGGGAACGGGAGCGCCGCGCGGTTAAGCGTGCGGTGCGATGGATTCGGCGGATTTATCCTTACCTGCCTGCCTCGCTTCGCTTCGTAGGTCCCTACAACGAGGCCTTGTCTCGCCTGCGAGGAAGGCGTCGTCCTGGTCTCTCCGTGCGCTTAAGCAACAAATTTTGGTGCGGCAAGGCTTCCCTGCTCGACTGGCGCAGCGATCTAGCGCCGCTGTCTGCAGACAACCCTCAGATATCGAGGGGCAAGGTCATAGAACCCTAGCTCCTCTGTCCTGCTTTGCCAGGGACCGGGCGTTCGGTATTAGTTGGCCAGAAAACCGCCCACACGGCGATACCATGTCGCGCTTTGGTGTAGCATGTATCGCAACGCGCTTCGTTCGTGGGGATACGGTAGACAGCTTAGGAGCACCCAGTGAACGTCCTCCTTCTTTCCATGCCCGACTCGTTCGAACATATGCCGACGGTCGCGGTGCGGATGCCCAATGGAGCCCTCTGCTCGCTGGCAGGGAACCTCGACTCGCATCACAAGGTCGAAGTCGCCGACCTGATTCTCGTTCCACAGAAGGTCCGCGAAACGGTCGAACAGTTGGTAAGCCAGCGTAACCCCCACATTGTGGGACTGTCGGTGATGACCTTCCAGCGCAAGACTGCACTGCAGATCGTCGCTCTGATTCGCTCCATGCGGCCGCAGATTCGCATCGTCGTTGGTGGCTACGATCCGAGCCTGGCGCCCAATGCCTATATGAATGACAGCGACCGCATCGACTACATTGTGCGTGGCGAGGGCGAACTCACCTTCCGCGAGCTGCTGCGTGCCATCGAACGTGGCAGCGGCTTTCAGCAGATTCTTGGCCTTTCCTATCGAGCGGAAGACGGCTGGCACGAGAATCCCTCGCGTCCGGTCCATAGCCTCGAGGGTAATGAAATTCGCTTGCCGAAACGCGACGCTCGCGTCCTCCATGGCTACACCATGATGGGCCGTCCCATCGATGTTGTGGAAACCTCGCGCGGCTGCACCTTCGATTGCGGATTCTGTTCCATCATCGAGATGCGTGGGCGCAACTTCCACACCTATAGCTTTGACCGCGTGCTCGCCGACATTCGTGACGCGCGCGAACATGGCGCTCGCGCCATCTTCATCGTCGACGACAACATCAGCCTGAATATCAAACGCTTCGAGGCGCTCTGCCAGGCTATTATCGACGCTGGCTTGAACGATATTGTTTACTCGGTGCAGGCGATGACATCCCCCATCGCGATGCACGGCGACACGCTTGCGCCGCTCATGAAAAAAGCGGGATTTCGTTATGTCTTTTTGGGCATCGAAAACATCCTCGAAGATGATCTTCAGTTTCTGAAAGCAGCCGCGAAGAACGAATTCCGCGAAAAAGGCCGCAAAACGGGAAATGCCACCCTGCGCGCGATCGACTATCTGCACAAAAACAACATGTATGTTGTCGGCGGATTAATCATCGGCAATCCCGACGACACCCGAGAGTCGATCCTCGCCAATCTGGAGTTCGCGCGGCAATATGTCGATTGGCCCTACATCCAGCATCCCACTCCCTATCCCGGCACACCCATGACCAAGGACTTCCGGGCGCGCGACCTCATCAAGATCGAACGCATGGAGGAGTACGACGGCACAACCGCAGTTGTCGCCACACGCTATCTTGAGCCCGAGGAGATTGAGTTCGAACGGTGGCGGGCGGAGCGCTGGATGAAGACCCGACACATCCCTGCGGTGATCGCACACGATCCGCTGTTCGTCCTGCGCAACTGGTGGAAGATGCTCTCCCACACGTTTCGCGGCAGCAGCCTTCGCTCCATGCTCGGCCTGGAGAGCGATCGCGAGGTCTTCGAACGCTACCGCCAGATCCGTCGCGCCGAGCGTGCCTATCTCTAGGGCCGGTGTCCTGATTTTGCGCTGACCGCCTTTCTTCCACCCCATCGCTGCAAAATCCTTGTATAACTTTCATCAGGTCATCTTTCATGCTGCCAGCCTCCGCCCCTCAGGAAAAAAGGGCAGGCCTCTTCTACTGGGCCAATCGCGTCCTCGAGGAATGCGACAAGGCCAGCATCGCTTTTACTGCCGACCCCGTCCACGACTTGCGGGTCGCCATCCGGCGTTGCCGATCGATGGCCGATGGTTTTATCACCGCAGACACCGATCCAGCCTGGAAGCAGATGAAGCGGCTCGCCAAGCCGCTTTTTGCCAGCCTGGGAGAACTGCGTGACATCCAGGTGATGCTGGAGTGGGTCGTGAAACTGTCTCACTCCCCTGACCCGATTGGCGTGAGTTTGTCGGCTGCGCTGGCCCAGAAGGAGATCGACCTCAAAGCTGCGGCGCAGCAGGCGCTCGCCAGCTTTGATCGCAAACATTGGGCGTCTCTTAACGCTCATCTGGCAAAACGCGTCGACCGAGTTCCACTGGAAGGCTTGGTCTTCCAGCATCTGGCATTGGAGCGCTGGACAGAAGCTCGGGAACTACATCGCCGTGCGCTCAGGAATCGCAGCGGCATCGCCTATCACCAGCTGCGAATCGGCATCAAGCGCTTCCGTTATACCGTGGAAAACTTCCTTCCAGAGCGCCATGCCAAGTGGTCGAAGGATCTGCGCAATTTACAGGACGCGCTGGGGGAGGTCCATGATCTCGACGTCTTGCGCGCCATGATCAGGGCACAGGCCGGCCTGCCCGCAGTCGAGCGAGGGCATTGGTACCACCGTATCTTTGAAGAACGGCAAAAGCGATTGGGTTTCTACCGCCGCAGAATGGTCGGTCAGAGTTCGCTCTGGGAGGTCTGGCGGGCCGAACTGCCAAGCGGACGCCTGCTCGAACAAGCAGCCATGGAGAAGCTCAGGACATGGGCTTCGTCTGTAGATCCCGATATTGAACATTCCGCTCGGGTCACGCGCTTTGCGTTGGAACTTTATGATGGACTCTGCGAATGCGGAATTCTCGCTTCCAGTTCTGCACAGCGCCGCATTCTGGAAGCCGGGGCCATTCTGCACGACGTCGGCCGAGGAAAAACAGCGGCCGGACACGGCGGAGCTCGGAAGCGGGGCTACAAGACTGTCTCGAAGTTGACGCCACCCTTGGGCTGGAGCGAAGACGACATCCACGCCATCGCAGTTTTGGTTCTCCATTACCGAGGCGCATTACCCGTAACGACGAACTCCTCGTTTGTAGGACTAACCACCAAACAACGTAAATGCCTATTGCCGATCATTGGAGTCTTGCGCCTGGCAGCTGCACTTGACGACCAACACGAAGAGAACATCTCCTCTATCAGAATCGAGCACCGGAATCACCAGTTGATTATCTATGCGGAAGGACTGCAGCGGATTAGCCGCCAAGCCGAGCGCATTGCGCGGGCCCGGTATCTT
>JASHXK010000236.1 GCA_030043575.1 Terriglobales bacterium | reverse complement strand
GAAGACGCCCGACGGCTACACCTACCTCGATCCGGCGCAGTTTCACGAATACTTCGCGGCCGACGTGCCGGCGGAGCTGGCGGCTTTCATGGCGCGATCGCAGGTGTTCAACAAAGCCGAGAACTTCTCGGCAGTGATCACCATGCCCGCCTGGAAAACGAAGCCCAGCTGGGAGATCGTCGCCGGCAATGACCGCGCCATCAATCCTGAGCTGGAGCGCTGGTACGCCAAGCGAGCCAAGAGCCATACCGTCGAAGTTGCGGGCGCGAGCCACGCGGTGTATGTGTCGCATCCGAAGGAAGTGGCGGCGGTGATTGAGGACGCGGCAACGCACGCGCCGTAGGGCCGGGCAATTGTCAGCTATCGGCCGTCAGCACAAGAAATCACCCGATTCCAGCCGCCGTGATCGACCTTACAACTGTCGTCCGTCTTTGCGTCATCCAATCAACTCGCAACACGGTTGTGTCCACACCACGCTAAAGCCCCATGATGAATGCCAAATGGCTCACTCCCTGCCTCGCGCTCTGTTTTCTGGGAGCGGTGCCGGTCGACAATCCGCCGCCCATGAAGGAAGGTCTGTGGGAGATTCACACCAAGACCGTCGACATTCCCAGCAAGCAAACCACGGACCGGTTTGAGAAGCTGTGCCGCAGTCACGCCTACGACGACTACGCGCACGCGGCCGCGCAGAAGCGCGAGAGCAACTGCAAGACGGTCAGCAAGGCGACCACCAACAACGTCACCACCACCGAAACCGCTTGCACCGTAGGGGACACGGTGATCCGCACCAAGGGAATCCTCACCATGACCGGCGACACCGCGGCGCGCACCGAGGGCACCGCGACTTACACTCCGCCCATCGGCAGCAGGACGGGAATGACCATGGTGTCGGAGCAGAAGTACGTCGGCCCGTGTCCCGCCGACATGCAGCCCGGCGACGCCATCGACGCCGACGGCAAGAAGACCAGCCATTGGAAGCACTGAGGGGCAGTTGTCGGTGCGCGCCGAAGTCCTGCCGCAACCGCAGGTCTTCGCGATTAGCTTTCCTGTTTGGAAGACGTGGATGGCGCCGGGCCGCCGCTCTTGCCCTTGTCTTCCTGCTGGTGTTGCACGGAGGCCCACTTGGCGTGCTCCTGCGAAACCAGCGACTCCACCCTCTCGGCCAGTAGCGCGCGCCGCTCTACATCGGTGCCGGCGGCATACGGCGGCGCGTTTCCCAGGAACACATACTTCTCGTGCTTCAGCGCTTCGCAGGTCGAGCGATAGGTGATCCAGTTCTGCTGATACTGGTTGAGGTGCAGTAATCCTTCCAGAATGGTGATCAGCACGCCTAGCGCGGTGACCGCCACGCCCAGGCCGGTGTTGATGTAATTGCTGTGCGGCACGCCGGAGAACTTCAGGGTCGACAGCATCGGGATCAGCGCTGCCGCGATAATTTCCGTAATCTTGACGCACTTGAACTTGTGCTGGTTCTGGCTGCTCTTTTCGTCGTACCACGCGATCTGGTTTTCCAGGCGGTCAAACACCGGATCTTTACGATCAAGGACGGTCGACGGCTGTGTGCTCATGGGCGAACATTCTACGGTGCATCCCTTGGAAAGCAAAGCCAAAGGCGCGATTCCAAAACGTGCTACTTCACCCCGAGCACCAGGAAGTAGTCCATGTCGTCGTCGACCACCAGATTGTCGTGCTCTTCGAGCAATCGATAACCCGCGTCGCCGGCTTCGCGCAGCACAATCTCCTTGTGTACACCGTGATTGACGCCGTTGCCGTCGCGATCGATGATGCCCACGCGCGCGCCCGGTCGCAGCGAACTGCGTAAGTTGCGCAGCAACGCAACCGGCTCGGCCACCTCGTGGTAGGTCTTTAAGAGCAGCACGCAATCGACGCTGCCGGGCGGCAGCTCAGGATTGTCAGGCTTGCTGAGAATCGTCTTGACGTTGTGCAGCTGATCCTTCTGAATACGATTGTCGATGTACTTGATGGCCTCGGGGTTGATATCGACAGCATAGACCGTACCGGTCTTCACCTTTCGCGCCGCACGCACCGTGAACCACCCCGAGCCGGCGCCAATGTCGGCAACGTTCTTGCCCGGTGAGATGGCAAGAGCTTTCATCACGCCGTCGATGTGCAGGCGCTGGTCGCGCCCGGCACTCTCGAAGATCGAGAGGTCGCCGGTGTATGGCGTACTGGTTGGGCGCTGCTGCGAGGGTGGCGATGCAGCGCTTTGCGCCCATAGTGCAGGCCGGCTGACGGGCAACAGCGACGCTAGCAACAGAGCGCCGACGGATGTGAATCGCTGAAAGCGCATCAGGAACTCCTGCCGTCCATGATGCCACTGCCGAGCACAAGTTGGAGTGCGCTTTGCCCCGATTTTACGCGGAGCCGGTATGCAGCCGGGCTAGTTCCCTGCCGCTGGCAACAGTCCATAGACGCTGACCTGGTTGGCCGTTCCCACAAACACCTTCCCGTTCGCAATGGTGGGCACGGTGAACTTCGCCGCCTGTCCAGGAGTGTCACGCGCGAGGCGCTGGTTGGAGTTGTACAGCTCGCGCGCGAGATTCCGTGCGTCGTAGGCATGGAGGACGGCAGAACCCTGATGCGTTGAATAGTACGCGTCGTTGTCGACGGCCCAGACGATTCCGTCGCTATTGCCGTTCGCCGACACACTGACCGTGCTGCGCGTCAGGTGGTAGATCGCGGCGCTCTGCGACACCGGCGTATTCGACAGCGTTCCGTTGTGCAGCGCGAACGCTTTGATCCCCTCGACATGCGGGCTGATGCCGGCGCCAAAATACAGACGCCCGTTCCAGTACGCCGGCGTTCCCATCTGCTGCCGCAGTTGACCGGAAATCTCCTGGATGACCTGCGGATTGCCGTTGAGCGCGGCATTGTAACCGCCGAAGTTGTCGCGGTTCAGCACGTAGATGTGCCCGTTCTTGCCACTGGTGACGGCGATATGCGAATACGCTCCGGGCTGATCGGGTAATAGCAACACGCCAGCCGACCCTAGATCGAGATCGTCCTGCGCCATCTTCGCCTGGCTGAACGGGGTAAAGAAATCGACCAGGTTCAGCCCGCTCGCACCCGGCCGCAACTTCACAATGCTGTCGCTAAAGTTCACGCCAGGTTGCTCGCCATAAACATCGAATGGCCCGTTAGCGATGGAAAGATACAGATCGCCATTGCCGTCGGCGCTGATTCCGCAGCCGCTCATCCAGATGCCACCCTGATAACCATTGGGCGTCGACACCCACGCGCCCACCTGGCGCATGGTGGTTGCGTCGTAGGCGATGACCCAGCCGTGATACAAGCCGTAATCAGCGTTCGAGGCGAAGGCGATGTAGATCTTGCCTTTGGAAAGCAGCAAGGCCGCGCGTTGCAGTTGGAAGCGCGAGGAGAACGCCAGCACGCCGTCATTACTGTCCTGCGCCGTGCCCGGATACGCGGCTTGGATGATGCGGGGTCCGCCGAACTTCTCGGCGCCCGAAGTCATGTCAAGCGCATGCAGGCGGTGATAGAAACTACCGTTCTCCTTGGTCGCCGCCACCACGTACAACGTGTTGCTGGCTATGTCGATTACCGGCGTGCTGGTGATGCCGATCTCCGGCAGAATGTCGGTGGCATTCACGTCGCTCGGCGCCAGCGTCGTGATGCCCGCATCCGGATTGAGGAAATTCACCCGCCACAAGGGATCAGGCGTCGGCGAGTCGGCGTCGAAGGCGTAAACGCTGTCGTGCTGGGTTGCCACGATCACGACATTGTGAATGCCGTTGCCGGGAATCGCCACTTGTGGCATGTACAGCGGCTGCGCGTAGACATACCCGTCAACCGGAAACGAATACAGCCTGCCGAACTTCGCCACGTTCACGTTGTCCGGCGTCAGAATTGTCTCCAGCGCGTTCTGGCCGGTACGCGCGTTGTCGTTGTGGTACGTCGCTACCACTACAAAGCCGGCGGCGTTCAGCGCCTGCGCGGTCAAGTAATGCGGCCGCGGAAAGGGATTCGTTGCGACAAAGAAATCGTCGGTCGTGGCGTCGGGGTTCTTGCGGACATTCGAAAACTGCAAGAGCACGAGCACAATCGCCACCAGCGCGCCCGCCGAGAGCAACTGCGTACGATTGCGCGAAAGTATGGCTACTCTGTCCCAATTGTGCAACGTGAAATAAATGAGGATGCCGGCGCCTAGACTCGCCAGCAGCAACGCCGTGACAGATTCTGACAGCAGTAAGAGAACGTAATGAACCATGAGCCAGTCAGTTGAAGCACACAACGCCTACCGTCGTAACCCGGAAATCCCAGGAAAGTGGCGAGTGTCGAAATAAAGGGGGCCGTTTGTGGGATGCACCATCCCGTCGAAGAACTGGGCTTTACGTTACTTCGGTCTAGTAAATAGATGCGTCATTACATTATGAATGATGCCGAACAGAACGTATCAACCTGGCTGGTTGAAATCAAGGAAAGTTTGTTAAGAAGTGTAGCGAGAGCTAAACGCAATCGTGAGCTTTTCGCGAGTCCTGTATATTGCGGCTATTCGATCGAACGACATGCCTCCGCGCGCGAATCGGAATTCTAGAGGCTGTCTCATAATCGCTTTGGTTTGTGTCGGGGCACGACCTTCGTGTGTCGAACGACGTGGTGAACACGAGGGCTTTAGCCCCTGCAAAATGCGCCCTCAGGGGCTGAAGGGGACCTTACCCGCCGGTTGCGGCACGGCTGAGGCCGTGCCTGATACGAAGCAATTTATGAAATAGCTCCAGGCCGGTACCAGGCCCTGCTACTGCTAGACCGGATCTATGTCATTACTTCATACTCCGTCTTCACCAGACCGCTCGCGTAACTTTTGGTGGCGACGTGCCGCAACCGAATGTCGCGCGGCAATGCACCGAACAGCGGGATTCCATCTCCGATGAGCACTGGCACGCGAGTAATCGTCATGTGTTGAATCAGCCCTGCGCGCAGGAACCTCTGAACCGTGACACCGCCGTCGACGTAAAGATGCTTAGCTCCGCGAGCGGCCAACTTCGCGACAATCTCCGCGGGCTCCCCACCCATCTGTTCAACCGTACCCTTGGGCGCTCGGGACAAATCCAGAGGCCGGCTGCTCAGCACTACCACGTGCTTGTCGCCATAAGGCCATTGCGGAAAGCTCATAACCGTCTCGAAAGTCCCGCGGCCGATCACGAGGGTGTCGATGGTGGCGATGAACTCATCGTAGCCATGAGATTCGCCGCCATCGGTCGGCAGAAAATCCAGCTCTCCGTTGCGCCGGGCAATAAAGCCGTCCACGCTGACTCCAATAAAAACCGAGGCTCTCATCGTTACGTATTTCCTTTCGCTGTGGCGATCATAGCGTCGCCATCGTCATGTAGAATCGAGGCATGGCTTTTCGTGGCAGCGACTCGAATCATCATAAAGGCAGAACGCCTCCTCCCGACGACACGCATCAGGAAGCGGCCTATCTCAAGATGCTGGGCGAGAAGCAGCGCCCGGTGCGCATCAAGCTGATGGACGGCACGATACTCCGCGGCTGGATCGAATACTATGATCGCCGCATGGTGCGTCTTACGCGCGACGGCGCGCCCAATCTTTTCATCTACAAGCACGAAATCGCCTACATCGCCGAGGACACGATTCGCAAGACGCGTTCCGAAGGTGCGCCCCCTGCGCGCGACACCAACCCTGCAAGCTCCGACCGATGAGCCAATACCTGCCAGACCTGGAAACCATCGCGCGCGAGGCTGGCTCGCTTCTGATGCACTATTTCGGCCGCGTCACCATAGAATACAAAGGCGAGGTCGATCTGGTAACGGAAGCCGATCGCGCATCGGAAAGGTTGATTGTCGAACGCCTGCGCGCACGTTGGCCGGAGCATGGCATCGTCGCCGAGGAAGGCACGCGCCGCGAGACCGAAGCCGAGTACCGCTGGTATGTCGATCCCTTGGATGGCACGACGAACTTCGCACACGGTTATCCGGTGTTTTGTGTCTCGATAGCGCTGGCAAGACGCGATGGTCAACTCGAGGCCGGCGTGCTTTACGATCCCACCCGCGATGAGATGTTCGCTGCCGAGCGCGGCCAGGACGCAACGCTGAACGGCCGCGCCATTCACGTCTCCAAAACCAGCCATCTTGTCGAATCGATCCTCGGCACCGGCTTTCCCAGTCACAAGCGGCACAAGAACCCGAACATCTTTTTCTATCACCACATCACGTTGCGCTCGCATGGCGTGCGGCGCGCCGGCTCGGCCGCGCTCGACCTGGCCAACGTTGCCTGCGGCCGCTATGACGGCTTCTGGGAGTTCAACCTGAATCCCTGGGACACCGCTGCTGGCGTGCTGCTGGTGCAGGAAGCCGGCGGAGTGGTCACGCGCTTTGATGGCTCCCCGTTTCGCCTCGACAGCCGCGAGGTCCTCGCCAGCAACGGAATCATTCACCAGGAATTGATCACGCAATTTGCAGACATCTTCGCCGGTCGCGATCTGGAAGAACTTCCGTCGATTCCTGAGTACGTTAAGACTCGAGACTAAGCGCGGTGACTGCCGCGAGCTGATCAATGCTCTTTCGACGCTAGCGAACGCAAGACGTCTTCCAGATTAATCTTGCCTTTCCTCGCCTCAGCCTTGCCGCCTTCGAACTCGATCCAGCCGTCGTTGAATCCCTCCAGCATTTGCATTCGAGGAATCGGGTTCTTCATGCCCTGGCTGCGGAACATGGCTTCCCAGCTTTCTTGAGGAACGGCTTCCGCACGCACATCGCGCCCCAGCACACGCGACATAGCCATCGCGACTTGCAGCGGCGTGACACGCTCCGGCGCTTCGAGTTCGACGATTCGCTGTCCCTGCCAAGGCCGAAGCAGTAGTTCCGCCGCAGTGCCTCCCACGTCCTTCGTTGCGATCATGGGAAACAATTTATCCAACGGCTGCAGGAAGCTGTGGAAGATTCCGGTCTCGCGTGCAGGAGCCAAGTCCCACGCAAAGTTTTCCATAAACCAGGCAGCTCTGAGGAATGCGATGGCTGGCAATCCGCGCAGTTCCTGCTCGAGAATCTGCAGCTGCGTCAGAAGATTTTCCTGGCTCGCCTGCGCTCCTATGGTGGATAGGCAGACAATTCTGGGGGGGTGCGCCGCGTCCAATGCGCTTCGCATGGCGGCGATCAACTTCCGGCACTCTGGAAAGCCAGGCGACGGATCGAAGATGGGTGGCAGCATCACAAACACGCCGTCGACCCCGGCGAAAGCTTTTCCCAACGCGCCGGCATCGTGCAAATCCGCAACGAAGAGTTCGCAGCCTCTTGCCTGCCAAGCGTTGGCTTTTTGCTGGTCACGAACGATTGCGCGCACGTTGTTTCCAGCCGCAAGCAGTGCCTGTGCCACAGCGCCACCCACCTGCCCCGTGATGCCTGTAATAGCAAACATTGTCATCTCCGAGCGCCACCAACACTCGACACCAGATCTTAAACCCCCGATCGCCCACGTCACAGGCCCCTGTGACTGCGCTAGAATTGAAGGGTGAACACCTCGCTGTTGGACCGCACTGTTAACAAGCGCCCTGACATGGTTCATTTGCAGGGACGAATTCTTTTCCTGACGGAAGATCCCGAGCTGATCAAGTGCCAACTGGCGGGCGAGGACCTGCCCTGGGACACGCAGCATCCCGAGCGCAATCCCAAGCTGCGCGACGACATCTCCACCGACGAAATCACCCCCGCGCACATCTGCTTTTTCTTCGACGAGACGCTGGGCGACTTCCCTTATCTCGGTCTGAAGTGCGGCAACGAGATGCCCATCAAGCGCTACGACGTCAAGCGCGGCGGCTTCGTCTGCGCGGTCAGCGGCAAGCGCCGCGGCAAAGGCTCCAGTCGCGAAGCCTCGCCTTACGCCGAAATGTGTGCCGGAATCAAGCTGGTGATCGCGGAAAACATCGAGCGCATCTACAAACAGAATTGCCAAAACCTCGGCGTGCTCACCTCTACCGACTTCGCGCTCATCGACAACATTCGCCGCGGCGAGGAGATTCCGCTGCGCGAGTTCACCGCGGGCGAGGACGAGATCACACGCCAGGTCATCGAATACGGCGGACTCTTCCCCTTCAACGTCGCCCGCATGCAAGGCAAGGTTTTTCTTCCGCCCATTACCACCAAGCCGCGGCCGATGACGATTTCGGAGAAGATCTTCGCGCGTCACATGCTGCACGACACGAATAAAGTGGGCGTCGAAGCGGTCAAACCCGGCGACAGCGGCTTCGCCCGTACCGATCTGCGCTTCAGCCATGAGTATATCACGCCGATGGCGTCGATTTTCTTCGAGCACTTCCTGGGCAAAGACGCGAAGGTGACCGATCCCAGCACGATCATGTTTTTCCGCGATCACCTCACCTTCCTCGATGAGGTGCTGTCGGAGGAGAAGCGCAAGATGGGGCTGCTTGATCTCGCCGGCCAGCTCAAGTTGAAGCAGGAAGCCTTCGCCAAGGCGCAAGGCATCAAGCTGCACGGCGAGTTAAGCGATCGCAAGGGCTCTGAAGGAATCTGTCACTCCATCGTCACTGAGAGCTATGCTCTGCCCGGCCAACTCAACGTGGGTAGCGATTCGCACACCCCGCACGTGGGCTCCATGGGCTGCGTCGCGTTTGGCATCGGCACCACCGACGTCTTCAATGCGTGGTTCACCAAAGACGTGCGGGTGAAGGTGCCCGAATCGGTCAAGGTCATTATCCGCGGCAGGAAGCGCGAGAACGTTGCCGCGAAGGATTACATCTTGAAGCTGCTTTCGCTCGATTACATCCGCCACGGCCACGCGCTGGCCAAGGTCATCGAGTACTCGGGCGAGGCGATCGAAGCCCTGGGCGTCGATGAACGCGCCACCATGACCAATATGGCCGCCGAGATTGGCGGCTTCACCGGCATCGTCGCGCCCGATCGGAAGACGGTCGAGTTCCTGATGGAGCGTCGCGGCATGAGCGAGAATGAAGCGCAAACGCTGATTGAAGGCTTGTATAGCGATGGCGATGCGCACTACGCGCACGTTATCGAATTGGACGCCGCCGAGATCTATCCCATGATCGCGACGCCGGGCGATCCTGGCAATGGCAAATTTGTACGCGAACTGAACACGCCAGTCCCGGTCGAGATCGCCTACGGCGGCACCTGCACAGCGGGCAAGAACGAAGACATGGACATGTATGCGCTGGTGCTGAGCGATGCGCTGCGGCAGGGTCGCCGGGTCGCCGCAAGCTGCAAGTTCTATCTGCAGTTCGGATCGCAGGAGACGCGCGAATATTGCGTGCGCAAAGGCTATCTCGATATCTTCGAGCGCGCCGGCGCGCAGGTCATCGAGCCCAGTTGCGGCGCCTGCATTAATGCCGGTCCGGGAGTTTCCACGCGGCCCGATCAGATCGTCATCAGCGCGCAGAATCGCAACTTCCCGGGACGCAGTGGTCCCGGCCAAATGTATCTGGCCAGCCCGCTGACGGTTGCAGCCAGCGCCATTGCCGGTTATATCGTCGAATACGAACCGGCGGGCGAGCGCGAGCCGGCTACGGTCGCATAATCGGCACTTGTGGTTTATCGATTCATCGTGTCCATGGCCCACCGTATCAGCTGCAGTATGCCCGCGCCGGCGCAGTACGCGCCGGCCAGTCCACCTACCCAGCCAATGAACGTGGAAAAACCACCGCTGCCGTCCTCGCGTCGGCTCACCGACGCCAGGAGCCACGCTACGCCCCAACAGCCCAGCGCGGCCAGCAGCCACTGCCACCAATCGAGACCAGTTGGAGTTAACCACATGGGAGACTCGCTCCGAACCCCGTTCGAACGCTTCTATCTTGGATTCTTATAACCCGGTTTTGGGATGATTGTGGCGCTCGCTGTTTGATCTAGTTTCGCCCGTCGCGGCTTTGCCGGGCAATACAGCGGACGAAGTTTTTTTGATAGTATCGATACAGCACTCCACACAGGGGTTTCCCAGGAGAGAATTTCAGGGAGATATTGCTTTATGGCTTATGTAATCGCGGAACCTTGTATTGGCACCAAAGACACGGCCTGTGTCGATGCCTGTCCGGTGGACTGCATCCACCCCAAGAAGGACAGCGAGAAGTTCGCGCAGGAAGAGATGATCTACATCGATCCGGTCGAATGCATCGATTGCGGCGCCTGCGTGCCGGTGTGCCCGGTTTCGGCGATTTTCGCGCTCGACGATCTGCCGGAAAAGTGGAAAGAGTATACCGAGCGCAACGCCAAGTACTTCGGCCGCTAACCAGGTTCAGTCAGGAAGGTTCAGTAGAAGGGCACACTCGGTGTGCCCTTTTGCTATTAGCGGGCTTTGCCACCATCAATCCGCGAAAACCGGCACTTCTTCGCGCTCGGCGACTTTCTTCTTGCGCCCAGGCAGATGGCGCACCACCCAGTCCTTCAATTTGTCCATGTAGAGGTAGACAACGGGGGTGGTGTAGAGCGTGAGCGCCTGGCTGACGATGAGTCCGCCTACAATGGCGACGCCCAGCGGCCGGCGGATCTCCGAGCCTACGCCCAGTCCCACGGCCAGCGGCAGGGCGCCCAACATCGCTGCCATGGTGGTCATCATGATGGGCCGGAAGCGGATCAGGCCGGCTTCGTAAATCGCTTCCTCAGCGCTCCGGCCGGTGCGTTCCACCTCTAGCGCGAAGTCGATCATCATGATGGCATTCTTCTTCACGATCCCGATCAGCAGGATAATGCCGATCAGTCCGATCACGTCGAGCTGCATGTGGAAGAGCATCAGCGCCAGGATCGCGCCGGTGCCGGCCGATGGCAGTGTGGAGAGAATCGTGATGGGATGGATATAGCTTTCATAGAGCATGCCCAACACGATGTAGACCGCGGCCAAGGCGGCGACGATCAACATCAATTCCGACGACATGGAATCCTGGAAGGCCGCTGCCGTTCCCTGGAAGCTGCCGTGGATCGACGCGGGCATGCGCAGCGCCAGCTCGGCCTGGTCGATGGCGTGGGTGGCCGAGCCCAGGTCGCCGCCCGGACCCAGGTTGAACGAAATGGTCACGCAGGGGAATTGTCCCTGGTGATTGACCGAGAGCGAGGTGTTGCCGGGCTCGAAATGGGCGAAGGACGACAGCGGCACCTGCGCCCCGGCACCGGTAATCACGTAAACGCTCTTGAGCGCGTCGGGGGTGAGCTGGTACCTGGGATCGACCTCCATCACCACGTGATACTGATTCAGCGTCTGATAGATGGTGGAGATCTGTTCCTGGCCGAAGGCGTCGTAGAGCACGGCATCGATCTGTTGCGGCGTAATGCCCAGCCGCGCCGCCGTATCGCGATCGATGACGAGGTTGGCTTCCAGGCCGCTGATCTGCTGATCGCTGTTCACGTCCTTCAGCTGCGGAATCTTGCGCAGCTCCGCCAGCAGTCTTGGCGCCCACTCGTAGAGTTCATCCAGATTCTCGCCGGACAAGGTGTACTGGAACTGCGCATTCGATTGCCGTCCGCCGATCTGCAGATCCTGTACCGACTGGAAGTACAACGTCGCACCGGGAACATGCGACAGTTTCGGACGCAGGCGCGCGATCACCTGATCAGCGCTGACCTTGCGGTCCTGCAGAGGCTTCAACACCACGAACATGCGACCCTGATTCAACGCGGCGTTGCCCCCGACAAAGGCCAGCACGGCGTCCACCGCCGGGTCCTTCTTCACGATGCGGATGAACTCGTCGGTTTTGTCGCGCATGCCGTAGAAGGAGACGTCCTGCTGGCCCATGATGGTTCCCATCAGGCGGCCGGTATCCTGCTGCGGGAAAAATCCTTTGGGCACTTTGATATACAGGAACACGTTGAGGAAAAACATGAGCACGGTAACGGCCAGAATCATGCGCCGGTGGCGCAGCACCCAGGCGAGCGACACCTTGTACCCGTGATTCAACCAATAGAAGCCGCGCTCGCTCATGCGGTACAGCGTGCCATGACTGCCCGGATCGTGCGCCTTCAGGAACCGCGCGCAGAGCATCGGCGTGGTGGTCAACGACACCACGAGGGAGACGGCGATCGCAGCGCTTAGGGTGACAGCAAACTCGTGAAAGAGCCGGCCGACGATGCCTCCCATCAGCAGGATGGGGATGAAGACGGCAACCAGCGACGTACTCATGGAGACGACGGTGAAACCGATCTCGCGTGCGCCAAGCAGTGCGGCCTGATACGGCTTCATGCCGCCTTCCACGTGGCGCATGATGTTTTCCAGAACCACGATGGCGTCGTCCACCACGAAGCCCGTCGAGATGGTCAGCGCCATCAGCGACAGGTTGTTGAGCGAGTAGCCGCACAGGTACATCACGCCGAAAGTGCCGACGATAGCCAGCGGCACCGCGACGCTGGGAATCAAGGTGGCGCGGACTTCGCGCAGGAAAACGAAAACCACCAGTACGACGAGAATGACGGAGATGATCAGCGTGCGCTGTACGTCGCTCACCGAAGCCCGCACGGTGGTGGTGCGATCGAGGCCAATGTCGAGATTAATACTGGGCGGCAACGAGGCTTTCAGGAACGGCAGGGCAGCAATCACGCGATCGGCGGTCGCGATGACGTTGGCGCCCGGCTGGCGGAAGATGACGATCAGCACGCTGGGCTTGCCGTTGAAACTGCCGGCGTTGTAGATGTTGGAATACGAATCCTGTACATCGGCGACGTCGGTGAGATGAACCGGCGCGCCATTGCGGTAAGCGATGATGAGGTTCTTGTAATCCTTCGC
>JASHXK010000235.1 GCA_030043575.1 Terriglobales bacterium | reverse complement strand
CTGAGGTGAATCGTTCCGTGCACGATCACCTGGTTTGACGAGCCGCTCTTGACGGTGATGTCGCCCGAGCCGGTGATTACGTCGAGGTTGATCGTGCCGGAGACCGCCAGGGTGCGGTCGAAGTGGCCCTCCTCGCGCGCGTGGGCGAGCAGGGGAAGCAAGCAGAGAGACAAGAGGAATACAGTGGAGCGTTTCGTCATGACGTCCTCCGGAAATGAGCGGGGATTGGAATGTGCCGTGCTTACGCCCGGATCATTCATCGGGTTACAGGATTTGAAGGGGCACGGCTTGAGCCGTGCCGCTTGTCGGTTGCGAATAACGGCTTTAGCCGCTGAGGCACAGATGTCTTGGGGAAAATGCGAATCGCCTCAGGGGCTAAAGCCCGTTCGCCGCTTACTCATTCCGGCACGGCTGAAGCCGTGCCCCTTCAAAGCTCACTAGCTCGTCTGCAAGGCCGCTTACTGTTGCAGCACCACCTGGTCGCCTTCTTTCAGGCCCGACACAACCTCGGTCTTCACCCCGTTGGAGATTCCGATGTTCACGGCGATCTTCTTCATGCCGTCCTTGCCGTGAGAGTCGGGAATGTCGACCGACGCCTTCTTGTCTTTGTCGTACATGATGGCGCCTTCAGGAATCATCAGCACGTTGTGGTGCTCGTCGAGAATGATTTCCGCGTTCGCCGTCATCTCCGCTTTCAGTTCGCCGCCAGGATTGTTGATCGAGACGCGCACCTCGAAGGTGGTCACATTGTCTTTCTCGACGCCCATCGGGGAAATCTTGGTGACGTGTCCGGTGAAGGTCTTGTCCTTGAAGGTTTCGACCCGAATTCGCGCGGGCTGGCCAAGATAGACCTTGCCGATGTCGCTCTCGTCGACTTTACCTTTGACGTAGACTTCACTCGTATCGCCCAGCGTCATCACCAGCGTCGCGCCCGATCCGAGCACCAGGATCGAGCTGACCGCATCGCCGACTTCGACGTCACGCGACAGCACTACGCCGTCAATCGGCGCCGTAATCGTCGTGTAGCTCAGTTGCTCCTCAAACTGCTTCAGACTGGCCTGGTCTTTCTCGACCTCGGCTTGCGCCTGCGCGACCTTGGCTTTGTTGACCGTCAGCTGCGCTCGCGCCACGTCGCGCTTGTTGACGGCCATGATGTAGCTGCGCTGCGCATCGTCCAGCGTGGACTGCGAAACCACGCCATCCTTGGACATCTCCTGCGCACGCGTGTAAGCGCGCTGCAAGGTGGGAATGTCCACGCCCTCGGCGTCAACCTCAGCGCGCTTCTCGTCCGCCTTCGCGCTCTGCAGATTGGCCTGCGAGGACAGCAGCTGCGCCCGCGCCGAACTCACCTGCGCCTCGATCTCAACGCGATCGAGCTCAGCCAGCACCTGGCCCTGCTTCACGTGATCTCCGTAGTCCACATAAAGCTTCTTCACGATGCCGCTCGCTTTGGATTTGATCTCGACCTTGGTGATGGGAGTGATCTTGCCGGTCGCAACCACGTTCTTCGTCAAATCGCCACGTTCAACTTTCGCCAGCTTGGTTGGATCGATCTTGGTACCGCCTCGCGTTGCCGCAACCGCTACGATAACCAGCGCCACCACGGCGACCGAGACCACCGTCACCACCAGCCAGCGCTTCTTCTTATGATTTCTGCCGTTCGCCACTGCTCCCTCCGCAACCGGAGCTTTCCTGGTTGTAATACGTGAATGAGTAAGAGTTTGTTCCGTTGGTAATGGAGCGGACAAAACACTCCCGCGGGAGCAAGCTCCAATTGGTTAGACCAATCCGGCGGGCGAATCGATAGCAGAACCAGCGCTGCTGCAGTCAATTCGGGAGAGTTGTTCCGCAATGGAACACTCAGCAGGCAGATGCATAAGATGCTGTTGACAATGTGTCGAACAGCACGACGCAAGAGTCTTTGTTAGCAGATTTGAAACTACCGGCTGCGGGCCACGATGAGGGTCATATCGTCGGCCTGTTCGCCTTGGCTAAACTCCTGTACTTCCATAATGATGGAGTCCATCATCTCACCTGCCGCTTTACCTCGATGCATACGTACGCTTTGCGCCAACCGCCCTTCGCCAAATTCCTCCGAGTCTTCGCCGGGCGCAGCTTCAGAAATCCCATCGGTGTAGATCACCAGCACATCACCGGCTGCGATCTGTCGCTCGGCTACGTCGCAATCCCAATCCTCAAACAGCCCCAGCACGGTTGCCGTCGCCTCCAGCCGCTCGACGTCGCCGCCGCTTCGCACCAGCAGCGGAGGATTGTGCCCGCAGTTGACGTAGCAAAGCTTGCGCGTTTCGTCGTCGTAAATGCTGAAGAAGGTCGTCGCGTACTTGTTGTTCTCCGTGTTCTTGTAGAAGAGGTAATTGACCGAGCGCAGCAGACGCGGCAGGTCTTCCAGAGCCAGCGCGTACTGTCCGCGCAGGCTGGCTTGCAGATTGGCCATCAGCAGAGCGCCGGATATTCCTTTGCCCGAAATATCAGCCAGCACCAGACCAACCTTGCCCGAGCCGAAGTCGAGGAAGTCGTAATAGTCGCCGCCGACGGCGCGCGTCTGAATGCATTTGCCTGCGGTCTCCAGCGTCTTGAGCACCGGCGCCTGTTGCGGCAGAAGCCGGCTCTGCACCTGGCGCGCGATCAGCATCTCCTGCTCGGCACGGCGCTCAGCTTCCATGCGTTGCGCCATCTCCTCGGCCAGCGCGATGCTGCGCATCGTGATACCAGCCTGACTCGCGACCGACGCCAGCAGTCGCTTGTCGCGTGCCGAGTACGGCTCTTCCGACAGTCGCGCGCCCAGCACGATCAGTCCTTGCATCCTCTGATCGGCTGATCCCCAGATCGGCACCAGGCACTCCGGACGCAGCGGCTCCAGTTGGGTTCCACGCGCGCTCGCCGGATCCAGTTCGACAGGTTCGTTGCGACCTACCAGCCGGTTCAGGCCTGATCCATCGCGCAACAGCCGCGAGGCTGCGGGCGGCGGATCGCCCGCAAAAGCATGCAGATGACCGTCGCTGGCCTGCAGGTACACGTACAGGGGTTGGGGATGCAGCGCATCTTCAATCTGCTCATGCAGCAAACTCGCCAGCCCCTCGCGATCGGTTACCGCGAGGGTGTTGGCGGCAAGATTCTCCAGGATCTGCTGCGCGTCATAAGCGCTGCGAAAGAAGGCGCGATCCAGCCGCGTGCGGACCTGACGGTGCACCTGCGTGGCCGCCGTGATCAGCAGCACGCCAAAGGTCGCGCCGATCGGAAATGCGACTTTCGATCCCGCCATAAAGCGCTTGGAGAATGCCTCTCCAAACCACAGCGTCAGCCCAATCGAGATCAGCAGAATCAGAATCGCGAATCCGCGCTCCACCAGCAGATAGCGCGCGCTGCGCCGCAACAGCACAGGAATGGCCATCACGCGATGCTTGAGCACGGCGTAGGCAAACGACAGCGGCACCAGAAACAGGAATACGCCGCGCGCAAAGCCGAGCCAGAACGGCGGTCCACCGTGCGCCAGGTCGTAGGGAATGCCGATCAGAATCGCCGGCGTGACGCCAACGATCGTTCCCCACAACATCACATTCAGCCGGCGCCGGTCTTCCACCCTCGGCGCGAGCAGGACATTCCACAGCAGAGCTGCCATGCCCAGGATCACTGCCCCGTAGCTGATGACCAGCCGGGTCAGGCCGATCGTGGCATTGCTCAGTACCGCATGAATAAAGGGCAGCGCGTCCATATTGCCGCGGCGAATGCCGCCGAATCCAAAGCACGCTGCGAACACCAGCAATGCCCATTTCAGCCAGGGAAGTTTGCGATCGATCGGCGAACGTGTGGGAAACACCGCGAAAAAGAAGTAGAACAGGCCGGGAAGCAGGCTCTTCATCACCGTCTGCGAAACATACATGAACTTCATCAGGAGATCGGGAGCCACCCCTACCGCGTCCGGCATGTCGCCTTCCGCGATAAATCCGGCGAACATCAACGCCAGCATCCACGCGTTGCGGTCCTCCACGCGCAGAAACAGCACCGCCAGTCCCACCACCAGGAAAAGCAGTGGATAAACGCCGATCACCTGCATCGCTCCCTTGCGTGCCAGCGAAACGTCGCCGCCGCTGCCTTGGGTCGTGCGGAAGACCGGTGTCACCAGCATTGGCTCCGCGTGACCCGGACGCTGAATGGTGAGGTCCACTGTCTCGCCGGGATGGGACGCAATCCAGACCTGATCCAGAACTTGTCCGCAGGCCACAGGCGCCTTGGTGCTGCGGCCGTTGATGGCCGTGATGACATCTTGCGGCCGCATCCCGGATCGCTCCGCCGGGCTGTCCTTCCACACTCGCTGCACGATCATTCCGCCCGGCGAAGGCTTCGTATCCATCCCCACTTCCACCGGAAAGACGACGCGCTGGTAGTACATCCAGCTGGCGCTGTAGACGACCGTCGCTATTGCGAAGATTATGGCGAGCGCAAGCAGGACCGGCCGGAAGCCACTACCGGATTCGGCTTTGGCGATTACGGCATTGCGGCGCTCGGCGAGGACATCCATCAGGAGTAGTTTAGTGTATTTGACGCAGCTTGCTCTCGATTGCACAGCGGCATGTAACGTCAGGGGATCAACCGCACGTAGCGGTGCCGGATCGCATTTGGATACAAAGGACCAGGGATGAACGAAGAACTGCGCTGCCGCCGGCGGACGGGCGCCTGTAGTTAGGGGAACTTAGGGTAAAACAATGCGCTTCAGACTGCTATTTTGCCGAGATTGGATTTTCCGTTGTCCGGTTTGGACTGCTGGCTTTTCTCCTGACGAAGGGCTTCGCTGGCGAGAGTAAGAAACCTGTGTTCGTCGGGAGTCAAATTGCGCTGCAGGAGAAGTCTTACTTGCTGGAAGAGCTGTTCGTTCGACATCGGAAACACTCCAGTCTTGCGGGCGGGGTGCTGGTTACTTGCTGGATATTGGCTCGAACAGCCAATAAGTCGGGGGTATTCTACCTCATTTTCGTGGCGGTCGCGCGAAATAATTGTTGACGGCTTCGATTGGGGGACCCGGTTCGCCAGTGGCTTACGAACTGTGGATTGCTTCGTCTGTTACCGAGGCGGGAACAGCCGATTTCGCACCGTTGGTTTTGGGATACGCATCCAAGTTGGCAGCAGGATCGTGCGCTGGGGACCAGGAATCTGCATGCTATACTGCGAGTAAGTCTCACACTGGAAGCGCCCGTCCTCAGATTGAGATGCATTCCCGGCCGAGTTGAGGCCCTCCCGGAGAGAACGCTATCGCGCTCGACCGGGTAGTAGTCGAAGGAAACGCACATGGCAGGTAGTTCGCGTCGCTCCGCTGTTCTGATTCTCTCCATCATTTTGGCTTGCGGCTGTCTGGGCATGGTATTTGGCCAGCGGCTGGCTTCCGGCAGTTCTTCCGGCGGCAGCGACAATGACGTCCGCGACAGTATGAAGACCTTTGCCGACGTCTATCAAGTCGTGCAGGAGAATTACGCCGAGCCGGTGAATCCCGACAAGTCGATCTATAACGGCGCTATTCCCGGCATGCTGCGGGTCCTCGATCCGCACTCGAATTTCTTCGATCCCAAAGCCTACGCGGCGCTGCGCGAAGAGCAGCGCGGCAAGTACTACGGCGTGGGCATGCAGGTTGGTCCGCGCAATAACAAAGTTATTGTGATCGCACCGTTCGCGGGCGCGCCGGCCTACCGCGCCGGCATTCGTCCCGGCGACATCATCATCGCCGTCGATGGCAAGCAAACCGACAACATGAGCACCAGCGACGTGGCCGAGCTGCTGAAAGGCCCCAAGGGCACCAGCGTGAAGATCACGGTGCTGCGTGAGGGCTCGGACAAGCCGCTCGACTTCACCGTCATTCGCGACGAGATTCCCCGTTACAGCGTCGACGTGCATTTCCTGATTCGTCCCGGCATCGGCTACATTCACATCTCCGGCTTCCAGGAGACGACCGAAAAGGAAGTGCGGGACGCGCTCGATGAGTTCGGCGACATTCACGGTCTGATTCTCGACTTGCGGCAGAATCCCGGCGGGCTGCTCAGCGAAGGCGTTGGCGTTGCCGATCAGTTCCTGAAGAAGGGACAGGTCATCGTCTCGCACCACGGCCGCGCCTCCGCAGAGAAGGTTTACAAGGCGACCCACGGGAACGGCGGCAAGGACTATCCCATCGTGGTGCTGGTCAATCGTGGAACCGCGTCAGCAGCGGAGATCGTCGCGGGAGCGATTCAGGATCATGATCGCGGGCTGATCGCCGGCGAAACGACCTTCGGCAAGGGTCTGGTGCAGACGGTTTATCCGCT
>JASHXK010000021.1 GCA_030043575.1 Terriglobales bacterium | reverse complement strand
GGCCAGTTGTGTCAGGAGCAGTGAGACGGTAGCAGCGAATAGAACCTTTGGCAGACGAGTGGCGAACGCAGGCATACTTGCCCTCCAGTGTTCTTGGATTGCTGGGGCCCGGGGGCCGGTTTTGCGTGGGATTTGGACGGGCACGACTATACACCTGGCGCTTCGGTTGTCAAGGCAAAGTTACGAAGAAAACACTCTGCTTAATTGGTGCCACTATACCGGCAAGCCAAAGCCGAGTACGCGAAGCAGCAATAGCGAAGATGCAGCTCGGTGGAGGTCTTGCCGCCAAAAGGACGTGTCAGGTGTTGTTATCAGGCGTTTGCACAAGTTACATCGAAACGGTACACCCGAGCTGCCAACTTGCGCTAGGGGGATTTTACGTAAGTTATCCACTCAGTTGCCGTCACACTCGTTCCACAGCCGTTCGGATTCCTGCGCCGTATACGTGTGGAGAATGCGTCCTGAGCGCGGATCGATGATATAAGCAGTGCTCTTGCCCATGTTCGCTCCACAACTGCTGCTTGGTGGCACTTGAGCATTGACGAGCAATCGTTCTGGGTCGTGAAGCCAATGACACGCCAACACGTTCACCCAATCCACGTTGCCTGCGAACTTTGCGCGTTCCGCATCTGAAAAGAAGTTGAGGCCCGGCGGATTGATGCCGCCCGGATACCTACGTGCCAAATCCGCCTGAACCTGCTTCATCACGTTGTGCTTTACCACTCTGTCTTGTTCGATGCCGTAGACAAAGACTTCCCAGCTCCCCACTAGGCCGCCATCGGTCGAGGTGATCGCCAGTAAGTCTGAAGTGGGTGACCACATGGCATACGGTGAACTGTACATGTCGATGCTAGGTGATAAACGCTGCCCGTTCCTCTCGATGAAATAATCTGGCTCCGTCTCACCATCGGGGTATGATCGCCCCGTCTTTTTGCCGACTACCCGCAACACTAGCTTTCGGTCGGGAGCGGGAACTGCTACCGGCTTACTTGTGTCAGTCCACGAGAAGGGCAGATCAACGCGCTTTGGCGCGGTCTTGGGCTCCTGCGTGAACGCCGCGAGGCACATGAAAGAGACAAACGCGAAGAACCCCAAAATGCATTGATCGCATATGTATCTCACGAAAGCGGATCTCTTCGAGAGGGGCACAGACAGCATCTTTCGCTCTAGTTTTGTTCTCGCCACGTCGCCAAGCTCTCCGAATGTTACGCACGCATGAGCCCGACTAGAAAGCAAACTGGCCGCACTCTGGGGCGAGGCGGCCAGCCGTTTGTAGGAGATCCCCAGCTCTGTTCAGCTCGGGTATTTTGACACCGTCCTCTCAGAAGTCCATACAACTTATGGGGCAGGACGGCTCGACAACAGTCAAGCCATATTCCTAGTCCTGTGGCTGGTTAAATAGCGCGAACAGATGCCAACGGGCACAGCGATAGATGGGCACCTCCGTCAAATGACGCCCACTCATTGCCCTGGCCGATAGCACGATGTCGTTTGCGGCTTCTACGCCCTCATGACTCCAGCAGACCGGGCACACGAGCGGAGCAGCGATAGCTTCTTGCGACAGGATTTTCTGTTCTGACCGTTGCATGCGCTGGATCGTAGGTCAGAGCCATCGCGAAATTCATCACCCAACAGTCGAGGCTGACTGCAACTTTGGCAGGACTAGAGCAGCCAAAGTAAGCCGAGTCCAGCGACCGGTTTCGCGCAACCTGAAACCGCAAAATTGTAGGCTTTCGCATTAGTAAACTCGGGTTGACATTGGGCAAATCAGGGGGAATGCAAGAAAACTGGCACAGTCAGCACTGCAAGTTCACTGCAATTAGAATCGCAATTCGCCAAAATCGGCCCCAAATACCGCTTGTAAACCATTGAATTGATTAGGATGAGGTGGCGCTCTTGGCTTAGGAAACCGCTGCTCTATCCATCTGAGCTACAGGGCCACAGGAGACACACTCCGAATTATCGCATGTGCCTGCAGCAGCCGCGCTCCACCACTCCATAGTCAGGCACAGCGTCCACTGGATGCGCAGTACGCTGTACTATACTCCCGACAAAACCACTGTCGGTGTGAACGTCGGTGTCAGCGACGGGAATTTGGTGAATGCCGCCAGTTACGTTGTTTACCGCCAGCCGAGTGCTGAACGGACGGCAGGGGAACGGCTTGGTCATGCAAACCCGGCGCAAGATTGTGCTTCGCTCTTTTGCAGAGTGCGCTCTTGCGCCAGGTGTGGTCGATTCCGCGGACTGACCAACTTCCACCTACAACGCCGAAGAAGTACTCCTGGAATTCGATGAGCACGCCAGCGCCACCTGATACCGTACTTCGCCTGCCGACTGCGCCAAGAGCGCGTGGGGGATGGCTGACGCGATTTTTTTCGCGCGACGGCTCGCCTCACGTCTCGCCCCATCATGAGAAGACATATCCGTGGTACATCGTCCTGTGGCTGACAGGCGTCGATTACTTCTCCACCCTGGGATATCAGCCCGGCATTGCCCTGCTGGCGGCCGGCGCGCTGGCTGTGCCCGCAACCGCAGTGCTGGTGGTCGTCACGTTGCTGGGGGCCGTGCCGATCTACGCCGCAGTGGCGCAGCGATCCTATGCCGGACAAGGGTCCATCGCGCTGATGGAGAACCTATTCTCCGGCTGGACGGGCAAAATCCTG
This sequence comes from Terriglobales bacterium, assembly GCA_030043575.1. Taxonomy (GTDB): domain Bacteria; phylum Acidobacteriota; class Terriglobia; order Terriglobales; family Acidobacteriaceae; genus Bog-257. The sequence continues at coordinate 5,067 of JASHXK010000021.1, read as the reverse complement.
GTCCTGGTCCTGCTTGGCTTTGCCGCCACCGACTTCGTCATCACCATGACGTTGTCGGCCGCCGACGCCGCCAAGCACGCGGTTGCCAATCAGTATCTGCACGCTTTCGTCGGCGACTCGCACATGAGAGTGACGCTGATTCTGCTGTTGTTGCTGGCGATCGTGTTTCTCGCGGGTTTCCGGGAAGCCATACGTGTGGCCAGCTTCATTGCGGTTCCGTATCTCTTTTTGAACCTGATCGTGCTGCTGTGGTGCGGAGGAAAAATCCTCCTCCACTTTGACCTGCTGCACATCTGGCGGCGCGCGATTTTTGCCATCAAGCCTGACTGGACCGGCATTTTCATCGCCTCGGCGCTCATTTTCCCTAAGCTGGCTCTCGGCCTCAGCGGATTTGAAACCGGCGTTTCCGTGATGCCGCTGGTGAACGGCGCCGATCCCGGCAAAACAGAAGAGACCATTCCCGGACGAGTGCGTGCGACACGTAAGCTGCTGCTGTCGGCTGCGGTCATCATGAGCGTGATGCTGCTGCTCTCAAGCTTCGCGGCGTCGGTGCTGATCCCCGCGAGCGCGTACCGGGTGGGCGGCCCGGCTGATGGAAGAGCAATCGCCTATCTCGCGCACCTGTACTTGGGCAACGCTTTTGGAACGGTCTATGACATTTCCACGATCCTGATCCTGTGGTTCGCGGGCGCCTCGGCGATGGCCGGGCTGCTGAACCTGATTCCACGCTATCTGCCGCGTTATGGCATGGCGCCGGAGTGGGTCGCCTATCAACGGCCGCTGGTGCTGGTACTGCTTATACTGGACGTATTTGTGACGCTCGCCTTTCGCGCGTCGGTCACGGCGCAAGGCGGCGCTTACGCCACCGGTGTGCTGGTGCTGATGCTCTCGGCGGCTGTGGCCGTCACGGTCTCCCTGTGGCAGGAGGCGAGCCTGCACAGGCCGCAGAATTACCTGCTGTCATTCTACTTCCTGCTAGTCAGCGTGATGTTCCTCTACACTACCATCACCAACATCATTGAACGTCCGGATGGAGCGATCGTAGCCAGCATTTTTATTTTTCTGCTGCTCACCGCCAGCGCCCTCAGCCGCATCATCCGGTCGACCGAGATGCGCGTCTCCGAAGTAACCTTTGCGGATGCGGCTTCTGCTGAAGTCTGGCAATCGATCCAGGGGAAGAAGGTGAACCTCATCCCAGTCCGCGTAGATTCACCGGCTCATCGGAAGCTGACATCGGCCAAAGTGCGGGAACATTACCAGGTAAATGGGCCGTTGGCGTACCTGTTTGTAACCCTCATGGACAACCGCAGCGATTTTCTTTCGCCCCTGTCGCTGCGGGTGTTTCGCGAAGGCGAAGATTTTGTGATCAACGTGACAGGCGCAGTCGCATTAGCCAATTCCATCGCCTACATCAGCGAGCTGCTCGATCCCATCAGCATCGTGCTTGGCCTGACGCACCGCCCGCTCATGCGGCAGTCGCTGGAATATCTCTTCTTCGGTGAAGGGGAGACTGGTTTGCTGGTCTACTCCATTCTTGTGCGCTACTGGGAAACCATCCAGCGCAACTCTGGCTTGCCGCTGATACTGTTGGTCAGCGAGTCGACCCACCGCCTGGAGATGGAAGCTGCCCAAAAACCCGCAGGCAGATGAGACGGCCGTCGCCCGATCACCAGGGTCCCGCCTACTGCACGGAATTCTCGCGGTGGAGCAGGTCAGCGATTGCCGCTAGAAGATTGTCCGGGCCTTCGCCCTTGGAGAGAAAACCGTCGGCAAACTGCAGATCGTTTGGCGCTTCCGACGCTGCCGATACGATCAGGATCGGAACCTGAGGTTTGAACTGTTTCATTTCCCGGGCAATCTCGGCTCCCGTCTTATCCGAAAGGAAGTGATCGGCAATCACCAGATCAACTGGATTTTCCTTGAAGAGCTCCAACCCTTCGCCTCCTGAAGCCGCGGTGATGACGGAATATCCGGCGTTCGTCAGCAGGAGCTTGCGAACGCGCAGGGCTATCTCGGCATCGTCAATACAAAGAACGATCGGCTGCTCGGAAAGAGAGGCATTCATAGGGATGGTTCTCAGGAGTATAACTCCGGTGGCAGGCAATCGGCATCCGTAAAATGCTGCTTCGCCGGCAAGACAAGGGCACCGGCCCCTGGGATCACTGCTCGATCACGAGCACTAATGCCAGGTGTATCCCAGCATGACTTGGATATTGGCGTTCAGCCCCGGATTGTGATTGCCGATCGATGCATTGGACAGGTGGTAGGCCTTGAGCATGATGTCCCAGGAATTTCTTCCCTTGCCGAAGATCTGCGCGCCAATCTCGGGGCCGCTGGTGAAGTTGATCTGCGAGGTATCGCCCGGCGGCAGGTTGTGGTGGCTGAACAGCGCCCCCCCCACCGCGGCAAAATACGGCGCCACCTTGTCGCCACTAGTGAAGTTCCACTTGAAGACGACGGGATCGATGCCGCCGGAGTACTGGCCGCCATTGATCCAATACTCGTCGAGCGGAATCACATCGCCGGCCAGTTCGAAGGTGCCGCGTAGGATCCCCGGACCATGTTCCTCGGTCATAATCCGCCCCAGGCGAAATCCCACGACAAGATTTTGACCGCTGGGCGTGCTGTCGACCGTAGTACCGCCGCCAATGAAGACCATTTTTTCCCAGCCGCCAGGCTGGCGCAGTACATCAACGGGACTGTCGGTGGAAACCTGGGCTGATAGCGGCCAAGCCACGACGCAGCAGAGCAGAACAAGAATAGCTTTCATCATGTTTTGAGGTATTGGCAAAAGTTATCAGGTTAGAGACCAGGGCGCAAACCAGATCGTGCTTCGATAGTTCTCAAGACTTACCCGCAACCGAGCGCAAAACCGAGCGCTGCGCAGATCTCCCTGAGGCGTTCCGAACTCAGCATTGCTATCCGGCGTCCCATATGCACCTTGGAGACGGTCACGAGGTTATGCAGGTTGATGGCGCACCTTTCTTTCATTCCGTCATCCTCGGTTAGGAGCACTTCGGACGGCACCCCACGAATTGTGGAGGTAACTGGCGCCACTGTGATAGCGGACAGATAGCTGATAGCGCTATCTCTGGTGAGCACGACCACCGGCCTTTGCTTGCTAGGCCGAGGAAAGCGGTAGAGGCGGACTTCTCCACGCCCTATGGTTCCGGCCACGATGCCACCTGTTCCCACAGTTCCGCACCACGGACGGAGTCTGGATGCCTTCTATAACCGCGCCGGTCACGCGCCTCGATCTCACGCGTCGTCAGGCGTTCTAAGTATTCGCGAAGGGCTTCTCGAATTAGAGCAGAGCGGTTTACTCGCGCCCGTTGGGCAGCTCCATTTGCGGCGCGAAGTAACTCAGCATCCAATACAACCTGGATCATTCCATATTGTGGAAGATACTCCACATTAGAATCAACAGTCAAACTGAGAAAAAACGCTGGTGCCAGCTAGTGGGCAGTCGCAGATTACTTCTCCAGGCGAAAATACCTTCGCGCCTTATGCACGTCTTTGGCGATCTGCTCGCGCAGCGCTTCGACCGAAGGAAACTTGATTTCCGGCCGCAGACGCTTCAGAAATGTCAGCTGCAGTTCTGTTTCTGCCGATAACTCGATGGGATGGAAGTTCAGCAGGTGGCTCTCGATGGCAAATGATTCTTCTCTGAAGGTCGGCCGCTTACCGACATTTGTCACCGCCTCAAAACACTCGCTACCGACTCGCAGCCATGTGATATAGACGCCATCGGCGGGAACCAACTCATCGTAACGCGCGAGGTTTACGGTCGGCACCGTGTACTTGTGTCCGTAACCGCGCCCTCGACCCGGATTCGACACGATGCTGAATGGCCGTCCCAGCAACGCTCTAGCCCTGCTGACCTCCCCAACTTCAAGCAGCCGGCGAATCTGGCTGCTGGACACGTGATACCCGCGGAGGATCATCTCCGAATAAACTTTGGCCTCGAAGCCGCACTGCTTGCCCAGTTCGGCAAGCGTGTTGACGTTGCCCTGCGCCTTATGCCCGAAGTGAAAGTTGTAGCCTTCGTGGACTTCGCGGGCGTGCAGCACGTTGACCAGCACCTGGCGGGCGAAGTCCTCAGCCGTGGTCAACGAGAGATCGCGCGTAAACGGCAGCAGCAGCACCGCGTCGACCCCGATCTGCTCCAGCAGTTCGAGCTTTACCGGCAGCGGCGTCAGAAGCTTCGGTGCAACATCCGGGCGCAGGATGCGATACGGATGCGGCTCGAAGGTCACTACCACCGCTTTGCCTCCGAAGGATCGGGCATTCGCGGTCATGTGACGTACCACTTCCTGGTGTGCACGATGCACGCCGTCGAAATTCCCTGCACTGACCGCGCTAGGCCCGAAGTCGGCTGGCACGTCCTCGAGATGGCGAAAGACTTGCATCGTGGTGCGTAGCTTACAGATCAAACTCCAGCCTCAAGCCATCGTGAGACAGATGCACACTGTCAGGAAGCTTGGCGTTCGTGGCCTCGTGCGGCAAGTCGTGGGAGATGTGCGTGAAATAAGTTCGCTTCGGCTTCAGCCGCTCGACGATCTTCAACGAATTCTCGACGGTAGAGTGCGTCGGATGAGGATGATGGCGCAGCGCATCCAGAAACAAGATGTCCAGATCTTCCAACTGCGCCAGCGACTCCTCCGGAATGCTGCTGAAGTCCGTGAGATACGCCGCTTCGCCAAAGCGAAAGCCATCGATCGGCACATCGCCATGCAAGACGCGCACGGGTGTGAACCTTGCGCCGAAGAGTTCCACCGGCCCGTTCATGGGCTTTAGCTCAACCTGTGCCAGGCCGCCATATTTGTAATCGCCGTCAAAGATGTAACGAAACACATTGCGCAGGACGCCAGCCGTGTTTTCGCTGGCAAATAGTGGAATCTTGCTTCCGCCGGTGATCCGGGGAAAACTCAGCGGCCTGACATCGTCCAGGCCCAGGATGTGATCGGCGTGACCATGCGTGTAGAGGACCGCGTCAATCCTGCGAATGTGTTCGCGAATCGCCTGTTCGCGGAAGTCGGGCGTCGTGTCAATGAGAACTGTGCGTGC
>JASHXK010000234.1 GCA_030043575.1 Terriglobales bacterium | reverse complement strand
CTCTATCCATCGTCGGTGCCTTCAAATGGCAACGCTGCCGAGTTCTATTTCAGTCCGGCATCCGGAACCTCGTTTCCTGTCGGAATGGCTCAGAGCGCTAACGGGACCTACGGCGCGATGGAAGCCGATATCGAAGCCGAAGTAGCCTCCGGTGCACCGACGATCTCTAGTCTTTCTCCGCCAAGCGGAACAATCGGCTCAACCGGCAACATCATCAACGGAACGAACTACTCAAGCCCTGCGGCCTACATCAATGGCACATGCGCCCTGACCATCACCGGCTCGACATCTACGACAATCACTTACACAGTGCCATCCTGCGCTACGAGCGGCGGCATCACGGTCGTTACCCCATCCGGCACCAGCAACAGCGTGACCTATACGGTCGTGCCGACGCAGACATCGCTCTCCTCGACAAGCGCCCCAGTTGGGACGGTCATCACGAGCACCGGGACAGGCTACGGCTCGGTTCCCCCGACTGTCACGGTAAACGGCATCTCAACTCCTGTCACGGCGAACACAGCGACGACAGCGACGTGGGCAGTTCCGTCAGGAGCAACGACTGGGCCAGTCGAACTGTGCGTAACACCGACGAATTGCTCGAACACCCTGACGCTCACCGTACTGCCTGCGATCACGAGCATCACGCCGAATAACGCTCAGGTCGGACAACCGGTCACGATTACGGGAACGACGCTGCTTTCAGGTTCCGCATGTCCGACCGTTACGTTTTCATCAAGCGTCAACGCCGCATCGGTTTCAAGTTGCTCCTACGGGTCCGTCACAGCTATCGTGCCAACCGGAGCAGTGACCGGCAACGTGACGCTGACGACGACAAGCGGCACGTCGGCGGGCTTTAGTTTCACGGTCAACGCAACAACCTCCAACCCCAGTATCACAAGCGTTTCGCCTAACAACGGTTTGACTGGTGTGCAGATTGCCATCAGCGGCTCGAATTTCACTTGCAATGCCGGCAGCGAGGTAAGCTTCATCGGTGCGACGGCAACCGTCAACGTTACGAGTTTCACGAGCTGCTCGTCTACCTCGATGGTTCTTGACATCCCAAGCGGAGTGCCGACAGGACAGGTTAATCTTCAAGTGACCACTAGCAGTAACCTGACATCGAATCTGTACGGCCCGTTCAACGTGACGAATGCCGTGTATATGCAGTTTCAAGGCGGTACGGTGAAAGGCGGGACTATCGGTCCATGATGAGACACCTCGCAAGGTTGTTGGGTCTTTTGATTCTTACAGCGGTACCTTGCTTTGCGCAAACCACTGCAGTTTCTGGCGTGATCGAAGACGCATCGAGCCAGGCATTCGCCTACGGGAGTTGGACCGCTACGCTTATCGGTCCTCCTGGATACGTGGGCGGGTTTTATCTGAACGGTGTCCTCATGGGACCGACGCTTACGACTCTCAGCGGTACGCTTAGTTCAACTGGCAGCATCTCAACCACGCTGACTTCAAACAACGTCATCACCATCAGCGGCGGCGGGCAGGCACTGAGCCTCTGGAAGTTCACCGTCTGCCCTGCGGCCACAGCTACGTGCTATTCGACGTCCCTGAGCATCACCGGGTCAACCTACAGCGTTACCGGCAACATCGTATCGCCCACAATCACGGTCAACGCAACGCCTAACGTTCTGCCGTCTGCCTATTCCGATTCAGAGATTTCTGGTGCTACAGTAGGATTTTCTTATTGGAATATTACGAACGGTACGATACGGACTTGTAGCCCCCCAGCGTGCACTTGGCTTGCTAGCAGTAGCAGTGGTGGCGTGGGCGCTGGCGCTGCGCCACTCGCTCCTGGATACTTCGCCCTAAGTTCTAACTGCCCCACCGCCAATACGGGTAACTGCTACTTCACCTACGGCAACACGCAGGTGGACCAAACCTGCTCATACTCTTCGACTTCGACGACGCTAACCTGCTCCGACGGACCCTTCACTACCGGAGACGTGACTACGCCTGCGAAATACGTTTGGGGACAGGCGTCAGCGAGCACGGGAGGTTGCGATCCGTTTCAAGCATCGACTGCATTTGTCGATCCGATGACCTTGACGCACCTTACGATCACAGCTTATATCAGCTCGACGCAGGTAACGCTGAGCGCCGACCCGGCGAATACCTCCTCTGGAAATGTTTGCGTAATCTGGGGACAACCTGATGACTCAGGGGCATCGGCACTCGAAACGGCATACGATGCATCGCTGTCCTGCCCGCATGTTTTTCTTGCCGCTGGATATTATTTGTTCACGAGTCCTCATTTTACGAGCCAGCCGACGGCGTGCGCAAAATCCCCCAACGTGTACCCGAACGGCACATTAGAGGGGAACATCTATTTTGACAATGGAATCGAGGTTGAAGGGCGAGGCGTCGGTACGACGATCGTGTACATCCCGCCGGATTTCTCCTACTCGTCCTGCACAAACGGAGTGCTTGGAGACGGCTGCTTCAATATTCCTGTCGAGGGCCGCTACCACGATTTTGGAATTAGCGCAGGAGCGCCGATCTATGGCACTAATCTGCATGCCCTTATTACGGGTTCGGTCGGATCGCTGTTCAATTTCCGAGGAACAGGCTGGGCCAACGGATCGGGATTCACTTCGGGTAACGGCACGCGGTGTATCGAAGCAAATTACTGGTTGCGCATGTGGGACAACGACATTAGCAACTGCGGAACGACCGGGTTTTATCTTGCTGCCACCACCGCGCAGCAGCACTACATGCTCGTCGCAGAGAACAACTACTCCAGCAATTTTTACGATGCCGGTGGACTGTATCAAGAATGCTTCGAGTGCGTCGGCTACGGCACTGAAGACAATGTTGCCATGAACATTTGGTACTGCACCGAGGTGGGCAACGATTCTCCGATGCTATACCTGAAAGGCGGCATCATAGGAGCCGGCAACGGTTCCAGCGGTTCCGGGATCGTCGGCGTGAGCAATAATTCGTGCGATGTTGACCTCGATGGGATTCGTTTCCAAACTTTCGGGTCTTCCACTAATGCTACGGACATCAGCGCGTCGTCGCCCGGGAGCAACGCTCCAGTTACGGTAGTTCGCGCTCTCTTTGGCTTGGCGACGAATGGGAGCGGGCACATTTACACCGACAATTCGACAGCGACGGCTTTGCTCGTTGATAATTGCGGCAACCAGTTCGGCACTACTCCGGCTGTCAGCGTAAGCGGAGCGATTCATGGATCGTGCTCGAATACCACGCTGCTCGCGGCCTCGAACGTCACGGCCTCGACGGGCTGGGGTACGAGCGGCGCGGCCGGCAACGGCATCTCGTTTGTAAACGGCAACTCATCGAAGGGGACTTTTGCCATCACGGCGGCAGGAACGCCCACGGCGAATCCGACCGTAACGGTAGCGTTCCCGCAGAACTTCCTGGCCACGCCGTTCGTGTGCACGGGATTCATCGAAACCGGCGGCGGCGCTCCCGCAACGCTCATCGTCAATTCATCGAGCGCCAGCTCGGTGACTTTCAAGTATAGTGGGACGCCGGTGGCAACGACGGTCTATGGGATTCAGTTTTATTGCGACAATCCGTAAAACGGAGATTTTCCAGTTGCTTTGCAACAACTAGGAGGTGGCCATGCAAATCCAGCCCGAGCATGTGCACCACGCAGCGAAGGAGGCCGTATGGGTAAAGTGAAAGTATTTCTAATTATCACGGCCAAGAACGCGGTCAATGCCATCATCACCAACGCCGCGCTCATGGCCATGTTCCACGGCCAGTTCGCAAACGTGTGGAGCAAGTCTGGCTGGTGGGATGTGGGCAAGGTGGCGCTGTCGGTAGTCATTTCGCGGGAGGTAATCGTGTGGGGGCCAGTTCTGCTCAAGTGGACGACTACCAATGCGGACTTGCCAGCAGGACCGCCGAAAGGAGCCTAGATCATGGACGAGGCCAACGTTTGGCGGCTAGTCATAAGCGTGTTGCTGGCGGTCAGTAGTGGTGCGTTGGCGCTCGTCTACAGGGATGTGGTTCGCAGGCTTACGACGCTGGAGAAGAAATCCTCGGCGCAACTGGTCGCCATGCTCCTGCTGCTGGGCAGGATCGACAACGTGCCTTCGGACCTTATCAAGGCCATTCGGGATGCGATTATCCCGTAGGATGTGCTACACTCGCGGACAAACAGGAGGAGCAATGATTACACGCCGTAGCTTTGCAGCAAATTCTGCGAAGATCATGCTGGGATTCACGGCCCTCGCATCCGTACCGCTCACTGGATGCAGCGCGATCACGGATCTAGAAAATTGGATTCCTATCGCCCTCACATCCGTCTCCGCCATCGTCAAACTTCTTGGAGCGGTGATCCCTCCGCAAGTCGCAACTGTCATCGCATTGATCCAAGCCGGATTCTCGGCGCTGCTCACCGCGCTCCAGAACTATCAGGCGGGAACAGGCGTACTTGCGGACATCCAGAACGCCGTGACATCCGTAGAGAATGCGTTTGCGAGCTTCTTCGCATCTCTCAGCAT
>JASHXK010000233.1 GCA_030043575.1 Terriglobales bacterium | reverse complement strand
GCGGCCAAGGTTCCGTGGCTGCTCGGCGGTTCGGCCGATCTCTATCCCTCCACCAGGACGCTGATCAAGGACGGCGGCGACTTCGAGAAGGGTAACTACGGCGCGCGCAACTTCCACTTCGGCATCCGCGAACACAGCATGGGGTCGATCATCAGCGGTATGGCGCTGTCGGATCTGCGTCCTTACGGCGCGACCTTCTTCATCTTCTCCGACTACATGCGTCCGACCATCCGCCTGGCCGCGATGATGCAGCTGCCGGTCATTTACATTTACACGCACGATTCCATCGGCCTCGGCGAAGACGGGCCGACGCACCAATCCATTGAACAGCTCGCGTCCTTCCGCGCTATCCCGCACATGATGACGATTCGCCCGGCCGATGCGAACGAAGTTGCCGAAGCCTGGCGTGTTCTCATGCCGATGAAGAATCAGCCGGTTGCGCTCGTGCTCACGCGGCAAACCGTGCCGACCTTCGATCGCAGCAAATATGCTTCGGCGAAGGGACTGGCGCAGGGCGCGTACGTGCTCGCCGATTCAGGCGGCACGCCGGATGTCATCCTCATCGGCACCGGCTCGGAGGTCCAGCTCTGCGTCGGCGCCTACGAGCAACTCACCGGCGAAGGAGTGAAGGCGCGCGTGGTCTCGATGCCATCTTGGGAGCTGTTCGAACGCCAGTCTGACGAATACAAAGCGAAGGTCTTGCCGCGATCGGTGCGGGCGCGCGTAGCCGTGGAGGCCGCGGCCAGCCTGGGCTGGAGCAAATACATTGGACCGGACGGCGACACCGTCACCCGCGATGACTTTGGCGCATCGGCTCCGTACAAGGACATCCTGAAGCACTACGGCTTTACGGTGGACAACGTCGTCGCCAAGGCGCGCGCCGTCATAAAGAAAACCAAACCGTAACATTTCGGGCTTACAATTGTGGCTTGGGATGGCGCCGGCACTCTGTGTCGGCGCTGTGCTATTTGCCGGGCAGAGCTAGCCTCCAGGCCAGCTTCAAGGCTTTGCGTTTTTCTGAGCCGGATTCGCAGGTCGCTAAAAACTCGGTTTTGAAGGGGCGCAGCTCTAGCTGCGCTGTTCCAACCCCTTCGTTTTGTCATCCCGAGGAAGACTTTAGTCCGACGAGGGATCTGTTTTGACTTTTTCAGCAACCTGCTCCGCAGGCGACACCAGCTTCCGCCCAGGAGGTTCTTCATGGATTGCCGACGCACCCTCTCCCTTGGCAACTACGACGCAGACTTTCGCGCCGCGCTCGAACGCCTGGAGCGCGATCAGTCCATCGCGCGGCTCTGGAGGAAGGATCCCACGCTCTGGAAGAACGAGCCCGATCATCAAGCCATCATCGCCAATTCTCTCGGCTGGCTAGGTGTCGCCGAAACGATGCAGTCGCACGTCGCCGATCTTGAGGCCTTCGCGCAGGAGGTCAAGAATGCCGGGTTCGAATCCTGCGTAGTGTTGGGCATGGGCGGCTCGAGTCTGTGCCCCGAGGTGCTGGCCCGCACCTTCAGCTCCCGGGAAGGATTTCCTCAGCTTTACGTGCTTGACTCAACCGTGCCTACCGCGATTCGTCATCTCGAACAAAAGATCAATGTCGGCAGCACCCTGTTCGTCGTCGCGTCCAAGTCCAGCCTGACTACCGAGCCGCAGCTGTTCCACCGCTATTTCCGCGATCGCGTCAAGCGCGTCAAGGGCGATGCCGCAGGCGCGAATTTCGTCGCCATCACCGATCCCGACAGCCAGCTTGCAAGAGAGGCGGCCCATGGCCACTTTCGCCGCATATTCCTCGACATGCCGGACATCGGCGGGCGCTACTCGGCGCTATCGTACTTTGGCCTCGTGCCCTTTGCGCTGATGGGCGGCGACGTCAAGACGCTGCTCGACCGTGCCGTGACGGCTGCCGGGAATTGTCGCGATTCGGTGCCGCTGAACGAGAATTCCGGTGGGCAACTCGGTGCTGCGCTAGCTGCGCTTGCGAGCACGGGCCGCAACAAACTCACATTGGTCATCCCGCCTCCATTGAATTCACTCGTCCTGTGGATCGAACACCTGCTCGCCGAGAGCACCGGCAAAGAGGGCAAAGGCATGGTGCCGGTTGCCGGAGAGCCGCTGAGCTCGCCAGATCTTTATGGTGACGATCGCCTATTCGTCTACATCCATACAGACTCGACCAACAATACCGACATTGATTCGAAGTTGTCCGCGCTGGAGGCTGCCGGGCATCCCGTGGTGCGTCACACGCTTCGTGATGCACTCGATCTGGGGGAGGAATTCTTCCTATGGGAATTTGCTACTGCGATTGCGGCATCTCTATTTGGCGTCGATCCTTTCGATCAGCCGGACGTGCAGGAGACTAAGGCCAATACCGCTCGACTGCTCACCGAATACGCGCAGAACGGCTCTCTGACGCAGCAAAAGCTGGTGGTAGCGGACGCCACGCTGCGCGTCTTTGCGGACGCCGAGAATTGCGACACTCTGCGCCGCGGCGGCTCGTCCCTGCAGTCGATCCTGATGACGCACCTGGCGCGGCTGAATCCCGGCGACTACTTCGCCATTACGCAGTTCATCGAAGAGCTGAAGAACTACGAATCCCTGCTCCAGGAGATTCGCCTCGTGGTACGCGACGAGAAGAAAGTCGCCACCACCACCGGCTATGGTCCACGTTTTCTCCATTCCACCGGCCAGCTGCACAAGGGTGGACCCGGCAATTGCCTATTCCTGCAGCTAATCTCCGAAGACATCAATGACATCGAGGTTCCGGGCGAGAAGTTTAGCTTTGGGGTTTTGAAGCAGGCCCAGGCACTGGGTGATTTCGAAGCCTGGGCAACCCATCATCGCCGCGCCATCCGTATTGACCTTGGACGCGATGTCGAAAAGGGTCTGCGGCGTCTCTTGGCGTTGGTGAAGGAATCGGTCGCACAACCAGTTGCCGCGGCGGCGGTCAACAAATGAGCCGCGATGACCGCAAAACTGAGCTGCGGAGTTTGCGAGAACTGATTTTGAAGTTCGGAAGTGGACCACGAGAGTCGAAGATCGAGCACCGGTAGGCGCGGCGACAGCTTAGCCCAGCACCTTGGAGCCTGCGTGAGAGCTGAGTTTACAGAGCCGTGGTGGAACGTCGCGATTGCTTAATAGCCAACCAACCCGCGCCTCGGGCGCAAAATAAGAAAGCCCAGCGCTTCAGCGCTGGGTGAGTGGTAAAAGACTTCGAGTCCCTTTAGGGACGACAGGGTTGTCCGACAAACTCGGCAGGCACGTCTAGCGAGTCCGCCGGGCCGAATCCTTTGCGTTAGACTCGCATCTTGAGTCGGAGACGAAAACCCGGAGCGAACTCATGAGCACACTGGTTCAGCCCGTTCCGCACAAACTTGAGACACCTTCTCTTCCGCAAGGTGATTCCTGCCTGGTGGTCATTTTCGGGGGCACCGGCGATCTCACGCGCCGCAAGCTCATTCCTGCCCTGTTCGACCTGGCTTGCGTCGGCTGCACCAACCGCAATTTTCGGGTGCTGGGAATCGGGCGTACAGAGCTAACCGACGATGACTTTCGCTCGCGTTTACGCGAAGGAACAGCCACGTCCAAAGACACGCGCAATTTCAGTGACGGGCGCTGGCATGATTTTGCGCGGCGGCTGCACTACCTGGTCGGCGATGCCAGTCGCTCCGATTTCTTTCCGCACCTGAAGGCGAAGATCGAAGAACTCCAGAAACAAGGCGCCAGCAAGAACATTTTGTTCTACGTCTCGACTTCGGCGTCGTTGGCCCCACCTATTGTGGAAGGCTTAGGCGAAGCCGGTCTGGCTCGCAATAGCCAGGGCTGGACGCGCATCATCCTGGAAAAGCCTTTTGGCCGCGATCTCAACAGCGCCCAGGAGCTGAACGAGATCGTTTCCCACGTCTTCGAAGAGAGGTCCGTCTATCGCATCGATCATTATCTCGGCAAAGAGACGGTGCAGAACATCATGATGTTCCGCTTCGGCAATTCTATCTTCGAGCCGGTCTGGAATCGCAACTACGTTGAGTATGTCGAGATCACAGCGGCGGAGACGCTGGGCGTCGAAGGCCGTGGCGAGTTCTATGAAGAGACAGGTGCGCTGCGCGACATGGTTGCCAATCACATGCTGCAGCTGCTGATGCTGACGGCGATGGAGCCGCCGGTCGCCTTCGATGCCGACACCGTGCGCGGCCAGAAGGAGCAGGTGCTGCGAGCGATCCGGCCAATGTCAAAGGACGAGGTCGCCAAGTTCACCGTTCGTGGACAATATGGACCGGGAAAGATCGACGGCAAGCCGGTGCCGGGTTATCGGCAGGAGCCGGGCGTCAACCCAAATTCGCTCACCGAAACCTATGCGGCTGTCGAGTTCCACGTCGATAACTGGCGCTGGGCTGGAGTTCCCTTCTATGTCCGCGCTGGAAAGCGCCTCGCGAAGCCGCTCACCGAGGTAGCGGTGCACTTCAAGCGCACGCCGCAGGCGCTGTTCTCACGGAATCCCGAAGACGTACACCACAACGTTATCGCGTTGCGCATTCAGCCCAACGAAGGCATTGCGCTGAGTTTCGGCGCCAAACAGCCGGGCCAAGAAATGCGCGCCATCCGCGTCGACATGGATTTTTCGTATCATGATGCGTTTGGAACGGATACCCCCGCCGCCTACGAAACCCTGCTGCTTGACGCAATGCGGGGCGACGCCACGCTGTTCACGCGCCGCGACGAAGTGGAAGCGGAGTGGAGAATCATCACCCCGATTGAAGAGGCGTGGGCGCAACTCCCGCCGTCGCCGTTTCCCAACTATCCCGCCGGAAGCGAGGGACCGCAGGCTGCCAATCAGCTGATCAAATACGATCGATTTGCCTGGCGCTCGCTACAGGTCTAACGAGGTAACTATAACTATCCAAATAAGTTAATGGCGTTTAGCCCTTCCGCTTCCCAGCACGGAATTTCTTCTTTTTCTTCTTGTGGCATAGCACTAATCGGCCTATACTCGTTGGACCACTACGTCTCCGAGACCTTACGGCTCCCAGGCTCGATGCACTGCCGTAAGTTCCGGGGCAATTTAAAGTAGAGAAAGTGAGACCCTCAAATGATGTACATGCTGAAGTGTCTGCTCCGGGAGGAATCTGGCCAGGATTTGGTAGAGTACGGGCTGGTTGCACTGATCGTCGCTTTAGGAGCGATCACAGGTATGACCACGCTAGCCAAGTCGATTAACGCGGTGTTTTCCAAGGTCGCAGGTCAGCTCAGCTAAACCACTCTTAGCCGTTGGAAGCGAGCTCTAGGTCAGGCCGACGCTATAGCTTGCTTCCAACACTCATTCGTAATTTAGAGGGGCAGCAACTCCCCGGCTGCTATTTGCCGCACCAGTTCTCGGTCGGCGTCCAGGAAGTCCAGTGTAGCGAGCTCCCGGCGGTTTACCCAGCGTATATCGCGGAAGATGCGGTTCTGCATCTCGCCTTGGTAGTGCTCAACTACGAAGAAGTGCAGCTCTACGGCATTGCCGTTCTGATAGTGATGCTGCAGCTGCGCGATCTTGATCCCGATCTCCGCCTGAACACCCAGTTCTTCTTCTAACTCCCGCCGCAGCGCTTGCGGTGCGTCTTCGCCGGCCTCGATCTTGCCGCCGGGAAATTCCCACTTGAGCGGTAGCGCCTGGTATTCGGTCCGTTGGCAGCAGAGAATCTCCTGGCCGCGCACGATTAACCCGGCTGCCACTTGCTTGATCATCGTTGCTCCACTCGCTTACTGCTGAGCTTGACCGTATGCCGCTTTTTCCAGGAAATGGCCCACCAGGCGCGCGCAGTGTTCCACCAGTTGCCGGTCATCGGCCTTGAAAGCCGCCGGAGTATGGCTGTCGATGTCGAGCTCTCCCACAACTTCGCCCTTCACCGTGATCGGTACCACGATTTCAGATTTCGTTTCGATGGAACAGGCGAGATATCGCGGATCGGAGCTAACGTCGTCGACGATGACAGTGCGGCCCGAGGACGCAGCCGCTCCGCAGATTCCCTGATGGAGTGGGATTCGCGTGTGCGGCGTGACGGC
>JASHXK010000232.1 GCA_030043575.1 Terriglobales bacterium | reverse complement strand
TCATGGGCGGCATGACGCTGGCGTCGATCGTCTGCGGCAACACGGTGATTCTGAAGCCGTCGGGCGACTCGCCGGCCATCGCAGCGAAGTTCTTCGAGATTTTGGAAGAAGCCGGCCTGCCGGACGGGGTGGTGAATTTCTGCCCGGGACACGGTAACAGCTTCGGCAATGCGATTGTCGAACATCCCAAGACGCGCTACATCGCGTTTACCGGATCGAAAGAAGTTGGACTGCACATCAATCAGCGCGCGGCCGTGCAGCAACCCGGTCAGATCTGGATCAAGCGCACCATCCTGGAGATGGGCGGCAAGGACTCGATCATCGTCGATGCCGATGCCGATATGGATGCGGCAGTCGAGGGCGTAGCGAGTTCGGCCTTCGGTTTCAGCGGTCAGAAGTGCTCGGCTTGCTCGCGTGCGATCGTCGATGAGCGCATCTACGACCGCTTCCTGCAGCGACTGAAGGAGCGGGTCGAGAAGATCACGGTGGGCGACCCGACGCTCAACCCGAATATGGGACCGGTGGTCAACGAGAAGTCGATGAAGTCGATCATGGGCTACATCCAGAAGGCGCTCGCCGAAGGTGGCCGGCTCATCACCGGTGGCTCGCGCGCGAGCGATGCTGGCGATGGCTATTTCATTCAACCCACGGTGATCGCCGACGTTGATCCAATGGCGACGATTTCGCAGCAGGAGATCTTCGGTCCGGTGCTGGCGGTGATCAAGTCGCGCAACTTCGAGCACGGGTTGCAGATCGCCAACAACACCGAATTCGGGTTGACCGGTTCGGTCTATACCTCGTCCGACGACAAGATCGAGGCCGCGAAGCAGCAGTTCCACGTCGGCAACCTGTACATCAATCGCAAGTGCACGGGAGCGATGGTGGGCGCGCATCCCTTCGGCGGCTTCAACATGTCGGGAACCGACTCGAAGGCCGGCGGCCCGGATTACCTGCTGCTGTTCACTCAGGCGAAGTCGATCGGAGAGAAGATCACGAAGTAGTGGCTAGTGGTCAGTGGCCAGTGGCTAGTTTTAAGGCCGGAGCGAAATCCTCCGGCCGTTTTGTTTATGCGCAGGGAGTTCGGCGGAGTCAATGGAGGGTGAACGCCGCCATCGCGAAGAACCTGGTCAAGATAGCGGCAAAGATAAGTCCGACGGTGAACAAGTACCAACGCTGCTCGCGCCAGCGCTCGCGAAACCCGGATGCCTGCACAAACACATCGACGACATAGGCAGCAGAATAGGCCACGTTCGCCAAGACCACCAGCAAGAACAACAGCAGGTTCGAATCCAGTGAAACGACGTCCTTGGACCCGGGAAATCCCTTAATAAAGTAACAGAGAACAACCGCCGCGAGCGCGAGGTTGTAGAGGACTCGACGCGGCTCCCAAACCGAATTGCATCGGTCAGGTACTCGCGCGCTACCAGCTTGTCCATGACACGGGATTATCGCACGGAGGGAGTAGAGGAGAAATCGGCGATCCTATTTCGGGTGAGGGATGATGGAGAGAATAATGTATTCGTCTCCTTCAATCTTGAAATAGAAGCGCCAGCCACGAGTCACCCTGGCCTGCCAAATGTCGTGGGTTTCACTGTACTTCTTTGCCTGCAGTGAGGGATGCCTGAGGTTGGCCAGCAGGAAGCGCAATTGCTTTGCAAACGCCTTGCGAACCGCGGGCGGCAGGACTGCGTAGTCCCTGTCCGCCGTGTTCGTAAAGCGAAGCTTCATCTAGGCCGCTTTCTTGCAGCACGCTTAGCGCGCGTATCCAGGGCCCGGAGAGCCTGCGCGGCCGTGCTGTATGGGCCATGGGTGCGACCCTGTTTCAGGTCCTGAAGAGCCTCGGCCAGTCGCCGGTCAATCAGCGTCTTCGGGGTGAAGGTGATCTTCCCGTCCTCCACCGATGCTTCCAACAGGTCTCCGACCTCAACGCGAACCTGATCGCGAATGTGCTGCGGGATGACGATCTGAAATTTTCGCTTGACGGTAACGACTTCCATACGTGCCAGTTTAACAGTTGATCTATACAACTGGAAGACTGCTGAGATGCCAATTTGTGCGACCCACCTATAGAATTACCTGCAATGCCAAGCGAGACAACTCGCGCCGCGGTAACGCCGTCCGGGCCGACCACTGCTCTCATCTATGACGACTGGTATCCCGCGATGCGGGCGTCAGAGATTCGTGGCAGGCAGATGGCGAAGGCTATGCTGCTGGGCATTCCGCTGGTTTTGGGACGCAAGTCAGATGGCCGCTACTTCGCGATGCGCGATTCCTGTCCGCATCGCGGCATCCCGCTTTCGTACGGATGGTTCGATGGCCAGCAGCTGACGTGCAAGTATCACGGCTGGGCGTTTGAGCCGGTCTCCGGACAGTGTCGGGAAATTCCTTCTTTGACGCCTCGCGATACGCTCGATCCGTGCAAGATCTATGCGATGGCATTTCCGTGCGAGGAGCGCGATGGACATGCTTGGGTGCATGTCCCACAGAGTGGGAGAGGAAGGATACGTGTCGAGGACTTATCGCAGCTTCCACTTGTTCCCGAAGTGCCGAAATTCAGCAAGCGATTCCGCTCAGCCCATCTCACGGCCGATTTGCCCTGCAACATCGATCACGGAATCATTGGGCTGATGGATCCGGCGCATGGGCCGTTCGTGCATCAGGCGTGGTGGTGGCGATCGCGCGCCAGCATCCACGAGAAGGAAAAGCATTTCGAGCCGATCGAGGGCGGCTTTCGCATGACCGCTCATCAGCCGTCAGCGAACAGCGCACCCTATAAGCTCCTCGGCATCTACGGGCAGCCGATCACGACGACCATCGATTTTGTCCTGCCCAACCGGCGTTACGAGATCATCCGCTGCGGTGAGAAGTGGTTCGCCAGCCTGACCACAGTTACGCCCACCATCGAGAATAATTGCCGCATCGATGTCTGTGCTGCGTGGAATGTCTTTCTCAACGTGCCTTTGCTCACGCCGATCGCAAAGTTTTTCGGACGGCGTTTTGTCGAGCAGGATCAGCTCACGATGATCCAGCAGGCCGAAGGACTGAAATACAATCCCAGCCTCATGTTGATTGATGATGCGGACCGTCCCGCGAAGTGGTACTTCGAGCTAAAGCAGGCGCGGCTCGAATCGCAGGCGACCGGCACGCCCATGCGGCATCCCATGGAAGGTCCGGTGACCTTACACTGGAGAAGCTAAGCGTCTAGCTCACGGCACTGAGCCCCGGTAATTCTACAAAGACAAACAAAACCCCCTCCGCGCACAGGGGCGAGTTGTACGTCGGAGGGGTTAGCCGTTTTTACACGACCATTCTCAGGGTTGTTACTGGAATGAACCCTCCCCTGCCCGGAATGTTTCGAACTCTGCAAAACAGCCTTCGAAATTCGATATTGCAGCGCATAACTCTAGCCGCAGGAACTCCGAATTGAACCTGTGGCTCAATTCGGACAACGCCAACCTCCAAACTGTCGGGAACCACGCTTGCTACGCCGGATTCGGCCGGGATTGTGGTAAGAAGATAAAGAGCCATGCAGCGTCGGCGATGCGCGGCGCAACTCGGCCTCTGCTCCCGGCATCCGTGATGACGGGCGGGCGAGACTTAGGTAATAGTCGACGGTAGTTTCAGTTGAATTCGGCTGGGAAACTACCTACTATGAAATTTCGGCGCAGGACGGGTGACAAATCGGAGGAGCAGGCGATCTCCGGCAGCACGTTGTCTTAATTTATTTCTTTAGGAACTGCACGACATGTTGAAGCGCTGCCCCTCAGCTGCCATCGTTCTTATCGCGCTATTCGCCTGCTTCGGCGCTTCTGCGGCCACCATCGCCACGCACTCCACTACCACCCACAAGCGCAAACCGACCCATCACGTAACCGAGTCGGCGTCGGCGCAGCACAAGATGGCGCGCCTGCGGCACAGCAGCGCGACGGCGGCAAGTTTGAACCGCGCCAGCCACGTTGTGGTCTACCGGAAGCACCATTATTACGGCGAGCGTTTCTATGCCAGCTCGTTTGCCAATGACCAGGTGGAAGGCGACATCACCGCCGGTGAGGATCCCGTAGTGCGCGCGGCAGCCATCGAAGCGCTGGGCAACATGAACGGCACCATCGTCGCCGTCGATCCCGACAACGGGCGGATCCTGGCGATGGTCAATCAGAAGCTGGCGCTCTCCGCCGGCGCGCAGCCCTGCTCGACCATCAAGGTTGCCGTAGCGCTGGCGGCACTGAGCGAGAACGTCATCACAAAGGACACCGAAGTCCCGCTCACCAAGTACTGGAAGGTCGATCTGACAACGGCGCTGGCGAAGTCCAACAACGCTTACTTCGAGGCGGTGGGACGCAAACTGGGATTCGAGAAGGTCAGCTACTACGCGCACCAGTTTGGACTGGGCGAGCTTGCCGGATGGAACATTCCCAACGAGCAGCTCGGAGTTTTCCCATCGACGGAGCTGGACGAAAAGCTGGGCGGAGTCGGAAAGATGTGCTCGTTCGGCGAGAGCATCTCGCTGACGCCACTGCAGCTGGCTGGACTGATGGGCGCTATCGCCAATGGCGGCACGCTGTATTACCTGCAGCATCCGACTACGCCAGAGGAAGTCACGAACTTCACTCCTAAGGTCAAGCGCGAGTTGGAAATCGGACCCCTGATTCCCGAAATATCCGATGGCATGGCGGGCGCAGTGGAGTGGGGCACGGCACGACTGCTGCGTACCAACTTTATCGAAGAGCCGATCCTTGGCAAGACCGGAACCTGCTCCAAAGACGGCACACGTTTCGGCTGGTTCGGGTCATTCGCCAATACCCAGTACGGAAGAATCGTGACCGTGGTGTTTCTGGAGGGCGGACGTCCGACGTTCGGCCCGAAGGCCGCTGAGCTGGCGGGAATCATGTATCGCAATCTTTATGATCACGACTTCTTTGCGGTGAAGACGCCGGCTACCTCGGCGCAGGGAACGACGGCGCCGCCCATCGTCGGCGCTCCGCAGTAAGGACTCGCAAGAAACTGAGCCTCGCAGAAAGCCTCCGACGATTGGAGGCTTTTCTGCCCCATAGCCCGACTTCTTCCGCTGCCAATATCCTACTTCGCGAACGGCGACGCTGACTGCGCCTCCAGCTGTTTCAGTGCATCTTGGTAGCGCCTTTTCGCGGCATCATCCTGTGCCGTGCTCAGCTTCTCATTCAGCCATTTCAGCATCGCCGCGCGAGAGGGATGGGGCAAGGTATTCTCGGCGTCGGCAATGCGGGTGTCAGTGTTCTCCGAAGTGACCAGGAAGTCGACAGTCTGGTCAGAGCCTGGCGGCTCGGTGACGTAACCGTTGGTCAAGTCGTAGGTGCCCAGTAAACGATAGTGAACGGTGACCGTAACCTTGCCCTGAGTATTGGACGACTCTGGCATGTCAACCTTGTAGCGTGCCACCACATCGATTTTTGAATAGTCGGGATTGGACTTCCACCAGACCAGCGGTTGGATCTTCGGCCAGGCTTGCGAGTCCAGCGTGGCCCCTTCGTAATCCAGCCGGCAATACTTGGAAACGAGCTCGTGGATCTGAGCAGGCTCGACGTCCTCAAGGGACTTGGAATTCGGCATCGGAAACTGCGCCAACAATAAACCCGGCGTAGCGGTGATGAACGTAACCGCTAACAGCACCCTGCGAATGAGGAACACTGAGGATCTATGGGGCATACGATTTACTGGTTTCGCCTTAAAGATTACACCCGGAGGCTGCTCCGGCAAATTGAGATTCAGCGCGTCGTAGCCAGCCGCGCTATGAGGATTCGGGCACTCGGCGCTGAGAGTTCCGGCCGATTCTGAGTGCTATAATTTTTCTTGCTGCGGTGGGTGTAGTTCAGTGGTAGAACTCCGGACTGTGGCTCCGGCTGTCGTGGGTTCGAATCCCACCACCCACCCCAAGATTCCAAGCGATCACCCAGCCCGAAATCACTGCTTGCGTTTCTTGGAGATTGTCGCCACTTCCCTTGTGGTCTTGATAAAATATCACATTAGATATAGTCTAATTCAAGATGCACGCCGCCGCGATTAAAAGGTCTTTGGAAGGCTGCGGATTGCGCTGCACGCCGCAGCGCTATGCCGTGATGGCGTTTCTGATGGAACACAACCGGCATCCCACGGCGGCCGAGATTTTCGAAGCCATCAATCGCGTGGATCCGCGCTCTTCTCGAGCCACAACGTACAACAATCTGCGAGACCTGGTGCAAGCCGGCTTGGTGCGGGAGGTGGCCGTGGAAGGCCGCGCC
>JASHXK010000231.1 GCA_030043575.1 Terriglobales bacterium | reverse complement strand
TGTCTGATGCTTTTGCTAGCTACTAATTACTAGTTACTAATTACTAATTACAGACCTCAATCCCCAACTGCTTCCGCGGGCCTGTGCCCGCGCAAATGGCGCAGCGCCTGGGCCAGCCGGTCAAACCACAGATAAACCACCGGCGTCGTGTATAGGGTCAAGATCTGGCTGAACAGCAACCCGCCGATGATGGTTATGCCCAGCGGACGCCGCAACTCCGAGCCCGTGCCCGATCCCAGCGCCAGCGGTACTGCACCAAATAGTGCCGCGAAGGTCGTCATCATGATCGGGCGGAATCGCAACAGGCAGGCTTCGTAGATCGCGTCCACCGGCGACTTCCCTTCCTTGCGCTCGGCTTCCAGCGCGAAGTCGATCATCATGATGGCGTTCTTCTTCACAATACCGATCAGCAGGATGATGCCAATCAACGCCATCACACTCAGGTCCATATGGAAGAGCGTCAGCGCAAGAATCGCGCCCACTCCGGCCGACGGCAGCGTCGACAGAATCGTGATGGGATGAATGTAGCTCTCGTACAGCACGCCGAGCACGATGTACACGGTCACGATGGCCGCCAGAATCAGCCAACCTTCGTTAGCCAGCGATGCCTGGAAGGCTCGGGCTGTGCCCTGGAACGCAAGTTGAATGCTGGGCGGCAAGCCCAGCTCAGTGGCAGTTTGCTGAATCGCCTTCACTGCCTCGCCCAACGACGCGTCTTTGCCCAGATTGAATGAGATGGTCACCGCCGGAAACTGTCCCTGGTGATTGACGGTCAGTGGTCCGGTGGTCGTCTCCCAATGAGCAATCGCGCTGAGCGGGACCTGACTGGCGGCGGCGGCCAGGACATTGGTTGTCGAATTCAGGTTCAAGGCGCACCTACGATTGCCGTGTTGCCTGACGATGCCGGGCTCTGTCCTCCGCCTGAGGGCACATAGATGTCCTTCAACGAGTCGGGATCGGTACTGAACGAGGGATCAACCTGCAAAACCACGTGATACTGATTCAGCTGGGTGAACATGATCGACACCAGGCGCTGACCGAAGGCGTCATAGAGCGTGTTGTCGATAGCGCTGGCCGTCACCCCCAGGCGCGAAGCGGTGCTGCGATCGATGACCAGCGTCGCCTGGGCTGCCTGGTTCTGCTGATCGGTAGCCACGTCGCGCAGCTGGGGCAGCGGCTTCAGCCTGTCGACCATCTTCGCGGTCCATTGCCGCAGTTCTTTGGCGTCTGCGCCCTCCAGCGTGAACTGATATTGGGTGCGGCTGACGCGATCTTCTACGGTCAGATCCTGCACCGGCTGCATGTAGAGCGTGATCCCTTCCACGCCGGCAACTTCCTTTTGCAGCCGCTTCATGATGGTGGTGACGTCGTCCTCGCGATCGTCGCGCGGCTTGAGATTGATCTGGATGCGGCCGCTGTTGGGCGTGGTGTTCGTCCCATCAACGCCGATGAACGACGACAGGCTCTCCACATCTTTATCTTTCAGAATCGCCGCGGCCAATTCCTGCTGCCGCTCAGCCATTGCCTTGAAAGAGATGCTCTCGGGCGCGTCGGAAATGCCCACGATCACCCCCGTATCCTGCACCGGGAAGAAGCCCTTGGGCACCACGATGTACATGTAGATGGTTGCGATCACGGTTGCGATCACTACCAGCAGCGTCGCCGTCTGGTGATTCAGGACGAATTTCACCGTCCGGCCGTAGAAGGCGATAGTATTGTTGAAGACCCGCTCCGACCAGTCATACAGCTTGCTGTGCCTCTCCTGATCGCGCTGCTTCAGCAGGAGCGAGCACATCATTGGCGTCAGCGTCAGCGAAATGAGAGCTGAGATCAGGATGGTGGTGCTCAGGGTGACAGCGAACTCGCGAAAGAGGCGGCCGACGATATCGCCCATGAACAGCAGCGGGATCAGCACCGCGATCAGCGAAACGGTCAATGACACGATGGTGAAGCCGATTTGACCGGCGCCGCGCAGTGCCGCCTCCAGCGGCGTGTGACCCTCTTCGATGTAACGATCGATGTTCTCGATCATCACAATGGCGTCGTCAACGACGAAACCCGTCGAGATGGTCAGCGCCATCAGCGAAAGATTGTCGAGTGAATACCCCAGCAGGTACATCACGCCAAAGGTGCCGACAATCGACAGCGGTACCGTGACGCTGGGGATAATGGTTGCCGCCAGTGTGCGCAGGAAGAGGAAGATCACCATCACGACCAGCGCGATGGTCAGCATCATTTCGAACTGCACGTCTTTGACGCTGGCGCGGATGGTGTTGGTGCGGTCGGTCAGAACCGTGACTTTAACCGACGCCGGCAGGTTCGCCTGCAGCTGTTTCAAGCGCAGCTTGATGCTGTCGACGACTTTGATGATGTTGGCGCCGGGCTGCCGCTGAATGTTCAAAATCACCGCCGGCGTGGTGTTCATCCACGCCGCCTGATTCGCGTCCTCCGGACCGATCACCGCGGTGGCCACATCCGATAAGCGCACCGGATTGCCGTTCTTGTAAGCGACGATGCTGTCGGCGTAGTCCTGCGGGCTCAGAATCTGATCGTTCGCGCCGATGGTGAACGACTGCCGGTTGTCCTGCAGCTGGCCTTTCGCCTGGTCGATGTTGATCTGGCCGATCACCGTGCGCAGCTGCTCCAGGCTCATACCGTAGGAGGCCAGCGCAGTCGGGTTGGCCATGATGCGAATCGCCGGCTTCTGCCCGCCGCTGATGCTGACCAGTCCCACTCCCGGCAGCTGCGAGATCTTCTGCGCGAAGGTCGTGTCCGCCAGGTCCTCCACCTGCGGCAGCGGCATGCTGTCGGAGGTCATCGCCAAGGTCAGGATGGGCGCGTCAGCGGGGTTGACCTTGCTGTAGATCGGCGGCGTGGGCAGATCGTTGGGCAGGTACGTCTGCGCCGCATTGATCGCGGCCTGCACTTCCTGCTCGGCCACGTCGATGTTTTCTTCCAGATTGAACTGCAGGGTGATGACCGAGGCTCCGTAGGAACTGCTCGAGGTCATCTGACTCAGGCCGGGAAGTTCGCCGAACTGCCGCTCCAATGGCGCGGTGATCGATGAGGCGGTAACGTCCGGACTGGCGCCGGGATAAAAAGTCACCACTTGAATTGTGGGGTAGTCCACCTGGGGTAGCGCCGAGATGGGCAACTGGAAGTAGGCAACCATACCTACCAGGAACAGTCCCACCATCAACAGCGAGGTCGCGATGGGCCGAAGAATAAACGGCCGCGAAATACTCATGTCTGCGATCCGATCGTACCGCCTGTCGATCCGCCGGGGCGTTGTTTGGCCGGAGCCTGCGGAGCCACTCTCATGCCAGCCGACAACTTCTCCTGACCGTCGGTCACCACCCGGTCACCGCCCTGCAAGCCGGACTGGATCACCACGGCAGTTCCTTGCGTCAGTTCGATCTTCACTTGACGCATTTGCACGGTGTTATTGCTATCGACGACGTACACGTAACTGCCGTCGGGTCCGCGTTGCACCGCGCTGGCGGGCGCGGTGATCGCGTCCTTGCGCGTTTCCAGCAGCAAGTGGGCATTAACGAATTGGTTCGGCCAAAGGGCGTTGTCAGGATTGGAGAAGGTCGCCTTCAGCTGGACTGTCCCGGTGGTTTGATCGATCTGATTGTTGATGGTCAGCAGGGTTCCGGTAGCCAGTTTCTGCGAGTCGTCGCGGCTGTAGGCATCGACTTCCAGTGGTCCCTGCTTCATGCGCTGCGCCACGTCCTGCAGCTGATCTTCCGGAATGGTGAACACCAGAGATATGGGATGCAGCTGCGTGACCACGATCATGGCCGCACCGCTGGCCGCCGTTACGTAGTTGCCCGGGTCAACCAGGCGCAGTCCCACGCGCCCGTCCACCGGCGACTTGATGTAGCAGTAGGTGAGGTTCAGCTGCGCATTCTCGATTGCCGCTTTGTCGGCCGCAATGGTGCCTTCGTAGGTTCCGAACGAGGCTTCCAGCGTGTCCAGGTCCTGTTTGGCGATTACGCCCTGCTCATACAGAACCTTGTTGCGTTCGTATTGCGCTTTAGCATTGACGAGCTGAGCTTCGTCCTTTGCCAGATTGGCTTTTGCCTGATCCAGCGCGACCTGGTAGGGACGAGGATCGATAACGATGAGCAGATCGCCGGCGCG
Source organism: Terriglobales bacterium (assembly GCA_030043575.1). GTDB lineage: Bacteria > Acidobacteriota > Terriglobia > Terriglobales > Acidobacteriaceae > Bog-257. The sequence continues at coordinate 3,958 of JASHXK010000231.1, read as the reverse complement.
GACATCCTGCCCTTCGCGAAAATTCACTTGCATGATCTGGCCGTCGATCCGGGTTTTGATGGAAACCGTGTTGAGCGCCTGCACCGACCCCAGGCCGGTGATGTATACGTTGAAATCACCCTGCTTGACGGTAGCTACTCCGACGGGCACGGCCGGGGGCGTGGTGGGCTTGGCGGCCTTGGCCGACTGCGAACTGCAGCCCGACAGAATCGCGCAAATGGCCAGCGCCAGCGCGAGTATCAGGCAAGCTCCCCAGAACAACCCTCCTCTTCGTTTTCCGAGGGCCAAGAACGCCCCTGTCTTCACACACGCCTCCTCGCCTCGCACATACCTTGACGTGCGCTGCGCCCGAGCGTTACCACCGCTCATCCATTATTAGTGTAACTGCAATCGGACGCGCCAGTTGCAGTACTATTAGATCATTACCTATTAGAAGGGACGGGATGCCTGACCACAGTTAAGAGTGGGTGAAGGAAGGTTAAGAAGTGTGAAGGCTAACAACACATCTCGAAACAATTCTTCACCGCCGCCGCGCCGAGGAAAAGGCAAAATAAATGCGGTGAATCGCCTGCTCATCGTCGATGACGATCACGCTCTCGTCAATCTGCTGAAACGCTTTCTCGAAGGCGAAGGATTTCGCGTGGAAGCGGCCTACGATCATGCCTCCGGCTTAAGCGCAGCCATGACGCGCGAGCACGAACTCATTATCCTGGACGTGATGCTGCCGGGCGGATCGGGTTTCGAACTTTTGAAGTCGCTGCGCCAGCAGTCGTCGGTTCCAGTGCTGTTACTGACAGCCCGCGGCGAAGCCGTGGATCGCATCTTGGGATTGGAAATCGGTGCTGACGATTATCTCGCCAAACCGTTTGATCCGCGCGAGCTGGTGGCGAGAATCCGCGCCATATTTCGGCGGACCCGCGAAGCTGCCACGCCGGCTGCACATGGTGAACACGAAGAAAATCTGGTGGTCGGAGATATCAACATGTCGCTGGCCACTCGCACCGTTACCTGCCGGGACGTTCCGGTCGAGCTCACTTCCGTCGAGTTCAATGTCCTGGAGCTTCTTCTCCGCCACGCCGGCAGCGTGGTCACGCGCGAACAAATCGCCGAAGTCGCCCTTGGCCGTCCGCTGAACGCCTTCGATCGCAGCGTGGACGTACACGTTAGCCGGCTGCGCAAGAAGCTCGGCAACTGTCCCACCGCTGAAGACCTTATCCGCCCCATTCGCGGCGTTGGTTACTTTCTGGCCGCCGAGACTCCCGAGAAGAGCCGGGTATGAATCGCCGACTGTTCTGGAAGATCTTTCTGCCCTTCTGGGTCGCGCAGGCGGTTCTGCTGGGCGCGCTGTATTTGCGCGTTCACTATCGCATCACTTCGGAACACCCGTGGTGGATTCAGCCGGAGCGCCGGGAAATGCCCGAACTGGCTGCGCTCGCCGGGCGCCGTTACGAAGAGCGCGGTCAGACCGGACTGGCCGACCTGCTGAATAATCTGTCGCTGCCGCACCGCTCGCGATTCTGGCTGCTGGACGCCACCGGCCGCGAGCTCTCCGGCTTGCCTATGCCTGAGCACATCCTGCGCGACGCCGCTGCCGCCGACAGGAAGGAGGGCCTGTATCGCTCCTACGAGGCCAACGTTCTCAGCTGGCGTATCACGACAGCTCGCGGCAGCTATCTGCTGATCGCCGAACTGACGCCGCCGCCGCTTTCCGAGCGTATCCCCGGCGACCTGCTGTGGACGTTGAAGCTGGGAACGATTTTCTCCGCCATCATCTGTCTGGTGATCGCACACTACCTGACCAAGCCGATCGAGCGCATGCGGGATGCAACCCATGAGCTGGCGCGCGGCAATCTCGACATTCGGGCCGGCGAAAACCTGGGCAATCGCCACGATGAAATTGCCGAGCTGGTTCGCGACTTCGACACCATGGCCGGCGAGCTTCGCAATCAGATTCAGAGCGAACGCAACCTTCTCAGTGGAGTCTCGCACGAGTTGCGCTCGCCGATCGCTCGCATCCGGCTGGCTCTGGCGCTGGCACGCAATGCCGGTGGCGAGGAACAAGCCGAAATGCTGAACCGCATCGAGCAGGACACGATTCAGCTGGACTCGATGCTGGAGCAGATTCTGGCGGTCGCGCGCCTGGAAAGCGGCCAGCAAAAGCCGAAGTTCGAGCAACTCACGCTCAACGACATCATCGACGACGTTCTACATGATGCCAAGTTCGAAGCTGCCGCGACTGCCGCTGAGATTACCTATCGTCCCGGCGCGGAAATCAAGGTGAACGGCGACGCCGGCCTGCTGCGTAGCGCAATCGAGAACGTCGTGCGCAATGCGATCTTCTATTCTGGCAAAGAGGGCAGGATTGCCGTCTTCCTCTTCAGCAGCGAGCGCGACGCGATCATCAGCATCCGCGACAACGGGCCCGGAGTTCCCGAGAACGCCCTGCCATTGCTCTTCAAGCCCTTCTATCGGGTCGACGATTCGCGCGGCACCAATACTGGCGGAATGGGGCTGGGGCTTGCGATCGTGCGCAATGCCGTTGCCGTGCACGGTGGCAGTGTCTCAGCGAAAAATGTGTCGCCGCACGGACTCGAAGTTGAACTGCGCGTGCCGCTCATTCCCGCTCCCGCCGGCCGGCGCAGCAGCGCGGAAGTGAAGCTGGCGCAGGTGTAAGGCAGAGGTTCTCGCTCTTTCAACCTTGCCCGACCGGTGAGAATCCATCCTGCCCACCGGATTCTTGCAGAATTTCCGTACTCTACTTCTTGCCAGCCGGCTTCGCCCCTGCCTTGCTCAACAGTTGCCGCACTTTTTCGCGCTTCTTCTCGCGCTGTTTGCGCAGACGGTGCTCGCGCGACTTGTCTCCATTGCGAAAGGACATGCTTCACCCCGCTGGAATAGTACAGGATTCTGGAAGCCGAGTGGAGCATGCGTTCGCTGGGTCCTGAAGAACTCGAGACGTGATTCTCCGCCGACCGAAGTCGTCAGTTCCTGAAACCGTCGGATTCTGCCGCCAATCGTCACGTCTGAATTGCGATCGTAGCTGCGCAGGACTACACTGCGGTACGCCATGAAGCGACCATACGGTTATGCTCTCTCTCTACTCATCATTCTCGGCAGTGTGTTTGCCGAGGCTCAATACACCGACATCCAGGCCATGAACGACCTCGGCGGGCCGAAGGAGTTTGCGGCGCGCCGCACCGAGCTTGCGGCCAAGCTGAAGACCGGCTACGTCCTGCTCTTCGCGAAGACCGAGGTGCCGGCAGCGAATCACTATCGCGAGGACAACGACTTTTACTACTACACCGGCCTGGGCGATCCTGGCGCGGTGATGCTGATGGACGTGCCCTCACAGCGAACGATGATCTTCGAGCCGCAGCAGACTCCGCGCGAAGTTCAGGTCTACGGAGCCAATCTGCTTGCCATGTCGCCGGAGCAGCAGAAAGATCTCGGCTATCCCGTCGTGCATCCGCTGCAGAATCTGGACGGCTACCTGAGCTTTTTGTTTGGCGGCGGCGAAGAGCACGATCTGTGGCTGCGTTTGGGCTTTGCCGACACGCCTGACGGCGCGCGCTTCGAGACTGGTCGCGATTATGCCGATCAATACAACAATTCCTACGGCGAGGAGCTGCCCGGCGATCGCGGCGAATTCGTAAAGTTGCGCCAGCGCTATCCAGCGGCAAACTTCCGCAACCTTACCGGCGCCATCGACGAGATGCGGAATATCAAGCGTCCGGCGGAGATCGAAGTTCTGCGACGCAACGGCCGCATCAGCGCGCAAGGCGATGAGCAGGCAATCCACATGGCCCATCCCGGCATGTACCAGTACCAGATCGAAGCCGAGGCGGAATTTGTGTTTCGCAATTCCGGCGCACAGGGGCTGGCGTATCCCGCGATTGTCGGCTCAGGTGTGAACGCCAACACCTGGCACTATTTTTTTAATCGCAACAAGATCGCCGCC
>JASHXK010000230.1 GCA_030043575.1 Terriglobales bacterium | reverse complement strand
ATGTTCCCCGCCTTGCCGGAACCAGCCGGAACGATCTCTCCCATCTCGTCAATGATGGTGGGGAAGATGCCAGGCATGCCTGGACCGGCGCTGCCCGGTTTCATCGGATCGAGCCCGGGTTTGGTGGTGCAGAGGAAGCCGCCGTTTTCGGTCTGCCACCAGGTATCCACAATTACGGCCTCGCGCTTGCCGACGGTGTTGTAGTACCAGCGCCAGACATCCGGCTCAATGGGCTCGCCCACCGTGGTCATGTGCTTGAAGTGATAGTTGTACTTGGTCGGCTCATCGTGACCGGCCTTGCGCAACATGCGAATCGCCGTCGGCGAAGTGTGGAAGATGTTTACGTCCAGACGCTCGGCGATGCGCCACGGACGGCCGGGATCGGGATAGGTGGGCACGCCTTCGTAGATCACGCTGGTTGCGGCCAGCGCCAGCGGCCCGTAGACGATGAACGAGTGACCGGTGATCCAGCCAATATCGGCCATGCACCAGTAGACATCTTCCGGATGAATGTCCTGGATGTACTTGGAGCAGCCGGTAACGTAGGCAAGATAGCCGCCGGTGCGGTGCTGGCAGCCCTTCGGCTTGCCGGTGCTGCCGCTGGTATACATCAGGAAGAGCGGCGCCTCGGCATCCATGGGGGTGGGATCTACGATTTCACCCGAGTAGTTGGGCAGGATCTCGTCAACCCAATAATCGCGGCCATCTACGAAGGTCGAAGCGGATGCATTCTGGCCCACGTGACGCCGCCAGACCAGCACTTTCTGAACTTCGGTGCCCGCGTCTTTGGCGGTAGCGACAGCGATGTCGGCGTTGGCTTTGTGGTCGAGTAGCTTGCCATTGCGGTAGTAGCCGTCCATGGAGATCAGGACGTGACTGCCGGAATCGGCAGCGCGCAGTCCGCAAGCCTCGCCGCTGAAGCCGCCGAACACCACCGAGTGAATAACCCCCAGACGGGCGCAGGCCAGCATCGTGATCGGCAACTCGGGTACCATGGGCATGTGAATCGTGACGCGGTCGCCGGCCTTCAGGCCGCAGAAGTCACGCAGCAGCGCGGCGAACTCGTTCACCCGGACGTAAAGTTCGCGATAGGTGACCGGCACTGGAGCTTCCGATTCCGGCTCGGGTACGAAGATCAGGGCAGCTTTGTTCTTGTACTTGGCAAGATGGCGATCGACGCAGTTATAGGAAGCATTCAGCTTGCCGCCGACAAACCACTTCCAGAAGGGCGGATTGCTGGTATCGAGCGTGGTCTGCCAGTACTGGTCCCAGCTCAACATGTCCGCATACTCGCGGAAGCATTCGGGGAAGTTCTTCTCACTGAAGCGTTCGTTAATGCTGGGGTCGTTGAGATTCGCCTGGCCAATGAACTTTGGCGAGGGATAGTAATATTCCTCTTCCCGCCAGTGAACTGCGATCTGAGCTTCCGTCACTCCAGCTTGCATAGTTGCCATATCGATTACTCCTTAGCTTTCTCGATGTCTGTGTACTTTGTGCTAACAACTTACAGCGGCGGGCTCGCTATTGCTGCATTCTAGCGCCGGGCCCGGTACTTCTAAAATCCAACGAGGTTGTCTGGCATGCTCCGGCCCGCGAGGACGGGGCGGGGACCTGGTCTGAGCACAAGCTCAGGCCTGGCTTTGCCTCGTGTCAGGGCACGACTTTAGCCGTGCCGCACGCCTCGTTTTATTAAATGGGCTTCAGCGCCTGCTCCGGGCGGCAGGGCTAAAGCCCGAGCCGGTAGGAAGCCCTTTACGGCACGACTAAAGTCGTGCCCTGATACAAAGCTCTTTCTCTCCATACCTGAAAACTCTAACCTTTGGTTTGCGCGTCGAGCTGGCTGCGCATCTGGTGCCATGCGTGCCGGGCTTCTTCCACTGAACCTTCATCCTCGATGGTGGTGATGTCTCCGGGATTCTTCTCCTGCGTCACCGCCTTGAGCACACGCCGCATGATCTTGCCGCTGCGCGTCTTGGGCAGCATGTCGACAAAGTTCAGATCGCCGATGACGGCCACGGGACCGAGCTCGTGACGCACCTGATCCAATAGGGTTCGCTTCAGCTCCTCCGACGGTGTGAAGCCTTGCTTCAGCACCACAAACGCTGAGATCACTTCACCGCGCAGCTCGTCGGGCCGGCCAATGACGCCGGACTCTGCTACCGCCGGATGACCCAGCAGCGCCGTCTCGACTTCGATGGTGCCGATGCGGTGCCCGGCGATCTTGATGATCTCGTCGGCGCGCCCGGCGAACCAGACATAGCCGTCCTGATCGATCTGCGCCGAGTCGCCCGTGTAATAGACGCCAGGAATGACTGACCAATAATCGCGGCCATAGCGCTCTTTCTCGCCCCACAACGCCGCGGTCAGTCCTGGGAACGGGCGCTTGATGACCATGATGCCCTTTTGATTCACTCCCACCGGCGTGCCGTCGAGCTGCACGACGTCGGCTTCGATGCCCGGCATAGCGATGGTCGCGCTGCCCGGCTTGATGGGCAGCATGCCCAACCCATAGGGATTGCCAAACACCGGGCCGCTGGTTTCCGTCTGCCACATGTGATCGATCACCGGAATGCGGTTCTGGAAGATCTTCTTCTGCAGCCACTCCCAAGCGGGAGCATTCAGCACTTCACCGGCGCAGAAGACCCGCTCCAGGGCGCTGTAGTCGACGCTGCCGAACGGCCCCTCACCGTATTTCATCAGCAATCGCACCGCCGTGGGCGAGGTGAAGATGCCGGTTACCCGATACTCTTCGATCAGCGACTTCCAATTGCTTTCCGGGGTGGGATAGTCGAGGGCGCCTTCGAAGGCAATGGTCGTAGCGCCGGCGATCAGCGGCGCATACACGATGTAGCTGTGCCCGACGATCCAGCCGATGTCCGAGGTTGACCACCAGACATCCGATTCCTTCAGCCCGAGCAGCCATTTGCCCATGGCGTCGATGTGAACCTGATATCCGCCGTGGGTGTGGATGGCAAGCTTGGGCGTCGCGGTGGTGCCGGAGGTCGCCAGAATGAAGGCAGGCTCGTTGGCTTCCATCTCGACGTAGTCGCCGCTGTGGCCGGGAGCGCGCGTCAAAAACTCCTCCCACGAGATGTCGCGCCCGGCGCGCGTGGGCGTCTCCGTGGCCGTCCGCTTCAGAAGGATGACGTGTTCGACGGCATCGCCGGTGTTGTCCAGCGCCTCGTCCACGATCTCCTTCAGCCGTGTGTCCTTGCCTTTGCGATAGGTGACGTCGGCGGTAAACACCAGTTTGGAGCCGCTGGCCTGAATGCGGTCGCCCAGCGCCTTGGCTCCAAATCCTGCGAACACCACCGAGTGGATGGCGCCGATACGCACCGTGGCCAGCATGAGGATGATCGCCTCCGGGCTGGTTGGCATATACACGGTGAGGCGATCGCCTTTGTTCATGCCCATGCCGCGCAAGGCCGCCGCTACTTTCTCCACTTCATGCAGCAGGTGGGCGTAAGTGTAGACCTTGCGCTCGCCGCGCTCGTTCAGATAGATCAGCGCGGTATGTCCACCGCGGCCGCGTTTGACGTGATAGTCCAGCGCGTTGTAGGCCAGATTGGTTTGCGCGCCGATAAACCACTGGAAGGTTGGCGGATCCCACTCCAGCACCTTGTCCCACTTGCGAAACCAGGGCAACTGCTCGGCCGCCCGCGCCCACAAAGCTTCGGGATCCTGTTTGCCCTGATCGATCCAGCGCTGCACTACCGGACTGACCAGCTCGTGGGAGACAGCATGCAGCGCATGCTCGTCAACATCGCCCGCAGCAGGGGCTATCTTGGTTGCGCTATCCATGATGACGACTCCTCGTAGAACTCGAAACGCGAAGTTCGGCACGGCCGAAGCCGTGCCCCTTCCAATAACTGTGCCGGACCCTGGGCCGGGCGCGGGCAAAACGGTCAAACGTGTTTAGGACGGCGCGCCAGACATTCCGCAACCAGGGCAACGGCTGCCAGGACACCGGCGGTGTAAAACGCCATCTGGTAATTGTGATACTTGTCGTACATGGTGCCGCCGATCTTGGCGCCAAAATAGCCGGCGAATCCCCAAGCGGTGAACAGCATGCCGTAGTTGATACCAGCGTTCTTGGTTCCCCAAAAATCAGCAGCGGTTGCGGCATTCACCGAGAGCTGGGTGCCGTAACACCAGTAGACAACGAACACGACAACATAGAGCCACGTCACGTTGCTGCCGACCAGGTAGAGCACGGGCATGGCCACCATGGAAATGCCAATCATCAAGCGCAAGACATTCAAGCGGCCCAGCGTGTCCGACATCCAGCCCGACAGGATGCGGCCGGAGGCGTTGGCAATCGCGCCCACCACCAATCCCATCGTGGCCAGCGCTGCGCTGGAGATGTGCACGCTCTTGGCGAACGGTACCAGTTGGCTGATGACCATCAAGCCGGCCAGAGTGCCCAGGGCATAAGCGATCCACATAAAGTAGAAGGTCGAGGTCCGCAACACTTCAGCCGGTGAGAAGTCCTGCGTGGTGGCCGCCGCCTTGGCGGTGGCGGGTGCAGGCGTCCATCCTGAAGGCTTATACCCGGCCGGCGGGTTCTTGAGTAAAAACGCGCCGATCACGGTCATGACCAGGAAGATGGCGCCCAAAATCTGGAACGTGGTGTGCACTCCATACGCAGGGATCAGCTTGAGATTTGCCAGCGGCCCAAACAGCGCGGACCCTGCACCATATCCGCCCACCGCCAGTCCCACCGCCAAACCTCGTTTGTCGGGGAACCACTTGGCCATGACGGGTATGGGCGTGGAATAGCCGAAGCCGTTCCCCAAGCCGCCGATCACTCCGAAACACACGTACAGCCACATCAGGCTGTGGGTGTAGCTGCACAAGAAGAAGCCCAGGCTGACCAGAATCCCGCCGGTCAGCGAAACCCAGAACGGCCCGAATTTATCCTGCAATCGCCCGGCAACGATAAAGGTCAGGGCAAACACCACCACGGCAATACCGAACACGGTGGAGGTCTGCGCCCGCTTCCAGCCGAATTCTTTTTCCAGTGGGGCAACAAAAATGCTCCAGGCGTAGAGAGTGCCGAGAGCGATGTTCATCATCAGGCCGCCAAAGACGCGCCACCAACGGTTCAAGCCGGTGCTGCCAGTTTCAATCGGGGCATCCGCCTGGATCGCTTGTAAGGTCGCCATGTTGCAATCTCCCTTCTACCGAACGTTCGTTAACCTTGCGGAGGAAGTGATTCTGGAATTCAGGGCCGAGGACAGTTGAAAACCACCGGCGCACCAAACCGCGCAATCTTGCCGGCGAACCCGGTACAGCATTCTTCGAACGAACCTCCACGCAGTGTTGCGTTGCGTACTTTTCCTCGCCAGGTCTGGGCGAGACCGGGCCGAACCAAGAACCGTCGGCGGGAAGCGACATGGGGTAGAGGAGAGTGGTCAAGTCTTCCTCCCGTGGAGTGCGCCTTCGCCAGCCGGAACCTGGAGTTCCGGCATCCCGGATAGCGACGGATTGTACGCCAGCCGGGCTCCGACAGGAGGAAGTTATGAGACCTCGCTTCCCGCCTTGTTGAGCCGTTGTGGGCTGGATTTTCCTTCGCCGGACGGGCCAGGGTCTGTGACCGGGGATACGGCTGGGTGTGATGAGCGTCACCAGGAGGTAGGTTGTCGGCTGCCCTTTGGGCCGGCGGCACTCCGGCGAATCCTGCTCGGAATCCTACTTATTGGGGATGTGCAAAATATCCCGGGTGATAGCATAGTAGGTAACATCGGGAGGGCATGTGGGATCACCGTACGGCTTTGAGCTGGTTGAAAACTGTGTGATTTGCAAGCTCCGGAGTGATAGCTTCTTTTGCTCACTCCCTAAGGCAGCTCTGGAAGCGTTCGACAGGATCAAGTACTCGGCAGCCTATCCCGCCGGCGCGGTTCTATTCGTCGAGGGCCAGTCGCCCCGCGGGATTTACATGCTGTGCAAGGGGCGAGTGAAGATGTCCACGACTTCGGCCGAGGGCAAGACCCTGATCCTGAAGATCGCCCAGCCCGGAGAGGTGCTGGGCATGCACGCTACCGTTTCCGGCACGCCGTATGAAATCACTGCGGAAACCGGACAGCCCTGCCAGCTGAATTTTGTCAAACGCGACGACTTCCTGAAATTCCTGCAGCAGCACGGCGACGCTTGTCTGAAGGCGGCACAACATCTGAGCAAAGACTGCCAGAGCGCCTATCAGCAGATCCGCAGCCTGGGGCTGTCGCACTCGGCGCCCGAGCGCCTGGCGCGGCTGCTGCTGGAGTGGACGGCCAGCACCCACGATCAGGCCGAGCCCAAAGTCAAGCTGGCACTTACTCACGAGGAGATCGCGCAAATCATCGGCACCTCACGCGAGACGGTGACCCGCGTCCTGGCCGATTTCCGCAAGCGTCAAGTCGCCGTGCTCAAGGGTTCTACTCTCACCATTCGCAATAAGTCAGTTCTGGAAAAGCTAGTCGGGGCGTAGTTCGAGCTCGGATGCCCCACTCACGCTTCTTTGCCTGAGTGGAAGCTTCTCTTCATCCCATAATCGGACAGGGTTTGTAACAGGGCACGACTTCAGTCGTGCCGCAAGGACCGCAACTAAAGACGGGCTTTAGCCCCTGAGGATCCGGCGGAGGGCTAAAGCCCTATTTCCGGTTTGGAGATCGGCACGACAAAGTCGCGCCCTGTTACGAACCAATGGATGACACAGGTTCCAGAGAAACCGGCCGGCGGTGATTCTCCACGGCGTCTTTCGCCTGACCAACCAATACCGGCAAGAGCACTTCGGCGCGGCGAGAGAGTTTGTTCCTGAGCTTGAATGACCAGCCTGCCAGGGTGAGGCCGACGGCCTCCGGTGCGTGGCCGTACAATTTTTCAGCCAGCGACAACAGCTCAGCCGGAGTCAGTTGGTGTGTGAATCTAACCTCACAAGCCTGAGGCTGGATGCTGGTTTGCGAGATTCTGCCTGGCTCGTCCGCCGAGGATGCGTCGAGAAAGACGACGAACTCGCTCTGCGCAATATCCAGCGCCATCTCCGGCGTGAGCTGATGACACGCGATCGCCACCACGCCGGGATCATCGCGATAGTGCTGTTGCAATTCTTCGGCGGCGCGATATCCGGCAGCGTCGTCCTCGCGCAGTACGTTCCCGTAGCCGATGATCAGAGTGTGCGACACGTGTAACCCCAAAATGTGGGCCGCTTCAGACGCCAAGGCTTTTCCAGTTTTACGCAGGGGTGGAGCACCGCTTCAGCGGTGCAGTTTAAAGTTCAGGCAAGAAATCGGCTTTAGCCACTGAGGTAAGAGAACCTGCCTCAGGCGCTAAAGCGCGGCCGCTTATTGCGTCTTCCTGATACACACCTGAAGGTGTGCTCCACCCGCAAACCCTTACAGTAATCCTAAGCCCTAGCAAATGCGCGGCAACTGTTCGCCGCTCAGCATGTCGACAATCCGCTCGGTTCCCAGCTGCGTTTTCAGGGTGACCAATCCCGCCGGGCCATCGACGACTCTTCCGATGCGTGCCGCTTCACTGCTCACCTCGGCGCCACGGAGAATCTCAACCGCCCGCTCGGCTTCCTGCTCGGGAACAAACACCACGAAACGCCCCTCGTTGGCGAGGTAGAGCGGATCCAGCCCCAGGATTTCGCAGGCTCCAGCAACTTCGTCGAGAACGCGAATGTCAACTTCATTCACGGCGCAGCGGACGTCGGCCGCCTCGGCAATCTCGATCAATCCGCTGCTCAGCCCGCCGCGCGTCAGATCGCGCAGGCAATGAATCTCCACACCCGCGTCCAGCAAAGCTTTTACCGGCTCCCACAATGCGGCACAATCCGATTCGACTGCGTTCTCGAAAGACAGTCCTTCGCGCGTAGCCATGATCGCGATACCGTGGCGGCCAATGTCGCCGCTCAACAGAATCGCATCTCCCGGCCGAACATTTCCTGGCAAGATCGAAAGCTTGTGTTCGATCACACCAATGCCGGCGGTGTTAACGAAGATTCCGTCGCCCTTTCCTTTGTCAACGACCTTGGTGTCGCCGGTGACGAGCTGCACGCCGGCCGCTGCAGCCGAAGAGCGCATCGACTCGATCACACGGCGCAGTGTCGCCATCGGCAAGCCTTCCTCAAGAATCAGTGCCGAACTGAGGTAGAGCGGCCGCGCGCCAC
>JASHXK010000229.1 GCA_030043575.1 Terriglobales bacterium | reverse complement strand
CAGCGCGACCACCGATTTCTCGGTCGTCCGCGAGCTGGACACCATCAACATCTGCGTTCCTACGCCGCTGCGCAAAACTAAAGACCCGGACATGAGCTTCATCGTGTCCGCGGTGGAGCAGATCGCCAAACACTTTCATCCCGGCCTGCTGGTCACGCTGGAATCGACTACCTATCCAGGCACCACGGATGAGCTGCTGCTGCCAACCTTCGAAAAGCTCGGCTATAAAGCGGGCAAGGATTTCTTCCTGTGCTTCTCGCCCGAGCGCGTCGATCCCGGCAATCCAACGTACCAGACTTACAACACGCCGAAAGTCGTTGGCGGCATCACGCCCGCGTGCACCGAGATGGGAACGCTGTTCTTCTCGCAAGCGCTGCAGAAGGTCGTTCCCGTCTCCAATACGCGCGTCGCCGAGATGGTGAAGCTGCTGGAGAACACCTTCCGCATGATCAACATCGGCCTGGTCAACGAAATGGCTTTGATGTGCGACGGCATGGACATCAACGTCTGGGAGGTCATCGACGCGGCAGCGACCAAACCGTTCGGCTTCATGCCGTTCTATCCTGGCCCGGGACTCGGCGGACATTGCATTCCCATCGATCCGTTTTATCTCTCGTGGAAGACGAAGCAGTCCGGGATTGAGGCGCGCTTCATCGAGTTGGCCGGTTACATCAACGGCAACATGCCGCATTTTGTGGTCGACAAGATTCAAACTGCACTCAATCACCACAACAAGCCGGTGAACGGCGCGCGCATTCACGTGGTTGGCGTCGCCTACAAACGCAACATCGACGACATGCGCGAGTCCCCGGCACTGGATGTCATTCTGCTGCTTAGAAAGCGCGGAGCGGTAATCTCCTATAGCGATCCCTTTGTTCCCAAACTGCGGCTGGATGGGATTACGCTGGATTCGCAGCCTCTGCTGGACTCCGCGGCCAACGCCGATTGCGCCGTCATCATTACAGATCATTCCGAATTCGATTATCGAGGATTACTGGCTGCCGCAAAGTTGATCGTCGACACGCGTAACGCGATGAAGGCGTTTCCGTCGGACAAGATCGTGCGGCTGTAAGGAACGGGCTGCGCCGAAAGTCCCCACCCTAGCCAAAGGAAGGCCGGGACGGGTTACCGGGAGTCGCCATGATTACCTCAGCGGCCAAAGCCGGCTTATCGATGGCCTTCCATTGCACCGCTGAAGCGGTGCTCCACCCATTCCGCTCGGGGTGGCGGTTCCATCCGTTCTCTTTGCGCAGATTTCGACAGTCCGTGACGGAAATCGCTTGCGTAGTGGTCGCCAGTGCCTAACCAAGGCTCGGGACGGAACCTGCTGAAAGGTTGCCTGACAAGTGAATTCCACTGGAACCGATGTGCAATTGTTTGCACATCAAGTGGCTAACCTCTTGCGCTTTCTGAAATAGAAATTAGCAAAATACTTATTATCAATAAGATATAATGTGCACAATTTTGGCAACTCGGCTAAACAATTGCACATACCCCAAAGTCCTAGACTGCAATTAAGGAGCACTTAGCCTGTGGCGCTTGCTGGCACCAAGACGAAGGGTATTCCGCTGACTGAACCCGCAGCCGAAGAAGTTCTGCCCGGTAGTAAACCGCCTTCGGTACCCTTTTCCGAAAAACTCAATTCCTTCTGGCGGACGTTAAAGCCCTTTGGCTGGCAAGGCTTGCTGCTCGTCGGCGCCCTCGGGCTCCTCTACTGGCCAGTGCTCAAGTTGCTGGTCTGGCAATGGTATAACGATCCCGACTACGGACATGGTTTCCTGGTACCGTTGCTCTCGGCTTTTCTGATCTGGCAAAGACGCGAGAAGTTGCGCACCATCAAGAGCCAGCCTTCGCCCTGGGGAATGGTGATCGTGCTGGGATCGCTGGGGCTGCTGGTTCTGGGTAGCTTGGGCGCGGAATTGTCCATGTCTCGCGTCTCGATCCTGGGAACCATCTGCGGACTGATCGTTTATTTCGCCGGTTGGCCAATTCTGCGCGCCATGGCGTTTCCCATGGCGTTTCTGCTGTTCGCCATTCCGATTCCGCAGGTGGTTTATAACGAGATCGTGTTCCCGCTTCAGTTTGTGGCTTCGCGTTTCGCGACCAAGATTCTGGAGACGCTGAACCTGTTCCCCATCATGCGGGAGGGCAATGTGCTGATCTTGCCCGGCATGCATCTGGAGGTGGTGGAGGCGTGCAGCGGCATTCGCTCGCTGATGTCGCTGCTTGCGTTAGCGGCCGGTTACGGATATCTTGTTGAGCGCAGCATTCCGGTGCGCTGGTTTCTGATTCTCGCCATGGTTCCGCTGGCCATCATCAGCAATGGCACGCGGGTTATGATCACAGCCCTCATGGCGAATTACATAGGACCGAAGGCGGCGCAAGGATTCATGCACGAGTTTTCCGGGTGGGTGATCTTCGTGGTCGCCACCATTTTGTTCCTGCTCTTGCACAGCCTGATCACCATGATTCGTAAAAAGCTTGGTTGGTACGACCAGACGCAGCCGCCGGCGGTTGCCGCCCAGGTGGCGCAATGAAGGCCGGTGTCCGCTACTGGCTGATGCTGGCGGTATTGTTAGGGGCGACGGCCGGCATGGCCCATCTGTCGCACGGTGAGTCCACGCCGCCGGCAAAACCGCTTACGCAGTTTCCCGCGCAGGTTGGCCCCTACTCCAAAGTCATCGAGTGGCCGCTTGACCAGGAGACATTGGAGATCCTGAAGGTGACCGACTACCTGAATCGCGGCTACTGGACCCCGGGCATGAACCGCGATCTGATGGGCCTGTATGTCGGCTACTTCCGCAGTCAGCGCACGGGCGCCTCGATTCATTCGCCCAAGAACTGTTTGCCCGGCGCCGGTTGGAATCCGCAGGAGTCGACGGTGTATCAATTGCCGCTGCCCGATGGGCGCACGGTGCCGGTCAATCTCTATGTGCTGCGCAAAGCCTCGGACGAAGAACTGGTGCTGTACTGGTATCAGTCCCATGGCCGCATTGTGGCCAGCGAGTACTGGGGCAAGTTTTATCTGGTGTATGACGCGTTACGCTTGAATCGCACCGACGCTGCCCTGGTGCGGATCACGATCCCGGTCGCCAACGGCGATGAGGCGGCCGCCCAGCAGCGGGCAATTGCCTTCGCCAAGCTAGTTGCAATGGATGTTGAACAGATTATTCCTCGGTGAACTCAGGAGAAGTCATGCGGAATCGCTACATCGTTTCAGTTGTCATGGCTGTGCTAATCGCCGTCCTGGCCGGTTGCAGCCGGAACCCCGATGTCGCCAAGAAGAAGTATCTCGAAAGCGGCATGAAGTACATGGATCAGCAGAAGTACGACGCTGCCGCCATTCAGTTCAGGAAGGCTATCCAGATCGACCCCAAGTACGCCGAAGCCCACTACCAGCTGGCCGAAGCGGACATGAAGCTGAACAAGAACCAGGAGGCCTTCAAGGAGATGAGCCAGGTGGTGGAACTGGATCCGAATCACCTGAAGGCTCGGGTTTCGGTGGGAGGCATGTACCTGGCATCGGGCCATAACTTCTATGGCAACGCAGAAGAGCAGGCGCGCTACGTCATCGACCACGACCCCAACAACGCGGATGGCTATCTGCTGCTGGGCAATGTGTTGCTGGCGGAGAAACATCTGGATGATGCGCTGGCCGCCTTCAGCAAAGCGATCGCCCTCAAGCCGAACGATCCCGACGCCTACCTCAATCGCGGGGCTGCCTACATCTTTTTGAAGCAGGATGAAGCCGCGGAAAAGGATTTCCGCCAGGTCATCACGATCAACCCGAAAATGATCCAGGCCTACAGCAACCTGGCTAGTTTCTATCTGTACAAGAAGGACTTCAAGCAAGCTGAAGAAACCTACCGCATGGCGATGCGCAACAACCCGGATTCGCCGGTAGGCTACTTGCGTCTGTCAGGCTTGCTCCTGCAGGAGGGCAAGAAGGACGAGGGCGAGGCGGTCGTGCAGCAGCTGCGCGAAAAGCAGCCCAGTTCCCCCGAGGTGGCGGCGGCTATCGGCGACTACTACCTCGCGGCCCGCAATCCCGAGGCGGCTTTGAAGGAGTATCAGCGTGGTCTAACCTACGACGCCAAGAACCAGTCGCTGCAGGTACGGCTGCTGGAGACCATGATCAACATGGGCAAGACGGATGAGGCCCAGAAGATGGTCGACCGGCTGCTGAAGGACGATCCGGGAGATGTCACCGCCCGTCTGACCAATGGCCGCTTGCTGGCGATCAAGGGCAACAACGCCGAAGCCGTGACCGTGCTCCGCCAGGTGGTGAAAGACGCTCCCGAAAGCCCGCAGGCGCACTTTGCCTTGGGCCAGGTGCTGCGGCAGACTGGCGATATTCCCGGCGCCAAGAGCGAGTTGCAGGAAGCCAACCGCATTCAGCCCAACAACCCGATGATCCTGCAGGCGCTGGCCGAAGTCTATCGCGATACCCGCGACTTCGACACCGCCCGCGAGTATACGGCGCGGTTGCAGAAACAGAATGAAAACAACCCCATGGCGCATTACCTGCTTGCCACCATCGACCTTGGCGACAGGCAGTACGATAAGGCCTTGGACGAACTGAAGGAAGCGCAGAAAGCGGCGTCCGGCGACCCCATTCTTTATGTGAACATGGCCTTTGCATACGCAGGGCAGAAGAATTATGCCGAGGCGGAGAAGATGTTTCAGCAGGCTCTGCATCTGAATCCGACCTACGACGCCGCCATGGCTAACTACATTGCCTTGATGTTTGCTACCAACCAGCAGCCCAAAGCGCTGAGTTTGGCCAGTCAGTATGCGGCGGCCAATTCCAAGCGCACGACCGCGGTATTTATCTACGCCTCAGCGTTGGCAACCAGCCGCAAGTACGACGAAGCGCTGGCCGAGTATCAGAAGGCGTTGCAGATTGATCCCAAGTCGGCTGCGGCTTATATGCACATCGGCCAGATCTACCTGGTGACGGCCAGGTACGATCAGGCCCTGGATTCGTTCCAGAAGGGTCTTGCCCTGCAACCCAATTCCACCACCATCAACAACGCCATCGGCAACGTTTACATGCAGAAGGGCGACCTGAAGCAGGCCGGCAAGTACTTCCAGGCCAGCCTTTCGCAGAATGCTCACGATGCCGTGGCCGCCAACAACCTGGCTTGGGTCTACGCCGAAGAAGGCGAGAACCTGGACATGGCTCTCAGCCTCGCTACCCAGGCGAAGCAATTGAATCCCGACTTGATGGCCGTGAACGATACCCTCGCCTGGATTCAATACAAGAAAGGCAACTATCGCGTCTCGGTTTCGCTGGCGGAGGATGCCGTGAAGGCTAATCCCGATAATCCCGGTTATCGCTATCACCTGGGGATGGCCTTGAGCGGGGCCGGCGAGAAGGACCGCGCAAAGACAGAATTGCAGAAAGCCTTGCAAATGAACCTGAAAGGCATGGACGCCGATGACGCTCACAAGACGTTGGCGTCTCTGCAATAGCCGAATCGACCGTTAGCGTCGCCATATGGCGCACAGAGCTGGCGGCCTGAAATCTCCATCAGGCCGCCTTTTTTTTCTTGGCGCAAGATTCGAGTGGGCGCTGAAACCCGCCTTCCGATTCAGTTCAGCAGATCCCATCTAAGCCGCGTGCGGTGAGCATCCTGTTTTCTGGGTCCAAACTGACGCTGAAGAGAGTTGTTCGAAGGAACACGAATGCGAATTCGACTTTCGCGTATCGCATGCTGCGAATACCCGCTGCCACCACCTAAAGGGCACCGTGCTGGGATACGAGATCGTGCGAGTTGGGGTGGGCACCGGGCGCGGCGGGATGGCTTCTTCTTATTGCTGCGGCGACGCCGTGTTGCTGGGCTTGCTGGTGCTGGGAACGCCTTGCTCCTTGCTCGTCACCGTCGAGTGAATGCCAACCGCGGGTGCGATCTTTTCCGCCTTTTTCAAATCGCCTTCCAGCGTCGGCAGCGTCCGGTTCGCCCAGGCATCGCCCTTCGTCGCCTCCTGTTTGAACCTCGACAAGGCTGTCTGATCTTCGTTCAGCATCGCCTTCATATAGGCCTTGTCGAACGCCGCTCCCTGCAGTTGTGAGAGCGCTTCGAACGTTTCCTGGTTTTTTGAATCGAGCGTGTTGGGCAGCACCACAGACTGCTGATTGGCAATGTTAAACAACTGCGCTTGCGTCTGGCCATAGTCGTTCAGTATCTGCTGGGCGAACGATCTCACCTGCTCGTTTTCCGCGTTTTGCAGCGCCAGATAGGCCAGATGTATTTTCGCCATGGCGTCCTGCGCAGCCTCTTTCATAAAGTCCGGATCGGCCGTGGAAAACACGTCATTGTCGTATTGCGCAAAGCCAAGTGCCGACAACAGCACCGCCGCCATTGCGACCAACAGACCCCGTCCCAGGAATTTCATCGCCGTTACTCCCTTCAGAGAAACCTCAGGGCATGACTTCGGCCATAGCCCGCACCAGCTATTCGGATAGCATAAATCTTCCACCGCCGCGCTGTCGCGTTCCTTTGATCCTCCTCATTGATTCAGGACTTGCAGAACCGGTTTGTTACCGGCAGACAAAAAACCGGCCAGGAATCTCTCCTGGCCGGAAGTTTCAGCAATGCTTCTAGCGCTTTGCTGGCGAAAAATTGAACGCGTCAAACAAATCATCCAGCGCCGGCGAATTCAGCGGAACATAGGGGTTGTTCGCTGATGTGATCGGGTTAGGAAAATTGTCCCGGCTGCGAGAGGTAATCGTGCCAATGCCCCAGTTCCTCTCGATGAATTTGTCGATGGATACATGATCCCCATACCCGTGGGTGACGTTCCCACCCGTCGAATATGGGGAAACGATCAGCAACGGGATGCGCGTGCCATCGCCGAAGAAGTCAACCGGCTGAATGTAACCGGAATCGTAGTAGCCGCCGCCTTCGTCGAAAGTGATGA
>JASHXK010000228.1 GCA_030043575.1 Terriglobales bacterium | reverse complement strand
ACAATCCCAGCCGGCTCTCGGCTTGGGAAATTCATCCCGCGTATGCCTTCGATGTCTGCATGAGGCAGACGAACGGAACCTGCTCGCAATGGCAGCCGCTTTCGGACTGGGTGACAACCGCTCACACGTCTCGGGGCAAGTCTGCGTCGAACTAGGTGTGTCGTCGGCTGAAGCCGACTCTGGTCGTGAGCCAGACGCGGGCCTGAAGGCTCTACCATCCGCAATGGGAAACTGAACAAGTCTAGAGGTAGCTGAGCCACGCCCCGCTGCGCCGCTGTTTTAAGTTCGCAAACCAACGACATGGGGGATAAAGCAAAACGACAACAATCCCCCAGATCAGATAGACCCACGGCAGCGAGAGTCCCCATCCCGGCGGCGCAATGAACGGAAAGCTGCCCGCATCAGGCGACTGGAACACCCAATAGATATGCCCATAACGCACAAAGCAAATAACCAGAGCGATCAGATGGATCAGTGGGATGTGCAGAATGTAGTAAAACAGCGGCACTCTGCCGATGATCAGCACCGGCCGCAGGAGTTTCGGGGACTTGCCATCCAGTGCCGACAGTGCAATCAGCGCCGGCCCAAGAGTCATGAGCAGGAACAGCAGTGACGGCGGATACTTCACGGTATTCAGAAAGGCAATCAGCGTAAACGCAGCCGACTTCTGTACACTCCAGGGATTCGGGTCGCCGTAGATGTTGATCGCCCGCAACGCGATGAATGCCACGCTCAATGCGATGCCGAGCCGCATCAGAAATCGCTTACGGCGCTCCGATTCCCAGCGGTAAATCCTTCCCATCCCGTATCCCACCGCGGTAACGCCGAACCACGGAATCAGCGCATAAGCGACGAGCACAATGTGGTGCCCGGTTGAGAAGAGAACTCCCCTGGCGTGCAGAATCACCCAGAGCGGATTCGTCGATTGGATCCCGTCCAGCAGGTTATGCCCGCAGATCGCCACGACGCCGCAGGTAATGATCGCCCAGTCGGGCAGGTAAATCAGAGCGGCAAGAATGATCATCGCCCAGCCCAGCGCCCATAGGATGAACAGCATGGTGACGCGGTAGTCGAAGTTGAATTGGAAACCCAGGCAACGCAACGGAACCAGCTCCAGAAAGATCAGCCACACGCCGCGCGTCCACAGGAAGCGTGACAACTGCGGTTTGGTTCTTCTGCCCAGGGCGAAGCATGCACCCATGCCCATAGTGAGGAAGAACACTGGCGCGCAGAAGTGCGTGATCCAGCGCGTGAAGAAAAGAGGAACCGTAGTGGTATCCAGGTCGACCGGATTGACTCGCGTGCCTACGAAGTCGCGGACATGATCGAGCGCCATGAGGACCATGATCGCTCCGCGAAGCAGGTCGACGGATGCAATGCGGGTGCGCTTGGCGCTGGCGGCTGCAGGTGCGGCGGACATCCGATTGCGTAGTGTAGCAAGTCGAAAAGCGAAGAAGATGGCGGCTTCAGAACTCCATGTCGAGCGGCGGCAAGGTTGGTATTGAAGGCTCACTTTCCGGGTTCGCGGCCAGCATTTTTTGTTTGAGTATGCGGCAAAACCTATGCATGATTACTGTTTACCGCTCATTCCGACACGCCCCAGGTGAGGGCGCGCCCGCAACACGGTAGAGAGTGCGATTGATCGGGTATTGAGAGGGTAAGCAATGAGAAGAAGCATCGGGCTGTTCCTTGTTCCCTTCTTGCTCTCGTGTCTGGTTGCACAAGAGACGCCAGACACGCCCGCCTCAGAACCGGCTCAGCGCGCGAAAGCTGCCGCCGCTGCTCCAGCGCCCGCCGATGAACCCACCCCGCTCGTGCTGACTCACGTCACCTTAATCGATATGACAGGCGCGGCCGCCAAGCCGGACATGACGGTGATTATCAGTGGCGATCGCATCCAGCGCGTCGGCAAGAGCAGTGCTACTCCCGTCCCCAAGGAAGCCGAGGTCGTGGATGCCAACGGCAGGTTCATGATTCCCGGCCTATGGGACATGCACGTTCACTGGTATGAACAGGATTATTTGGGGTTGTTCATCGCCAATGGCGTGACCGGGGTGCGCATCATGTCCGGTGCCCCGCTGCACTACGAGTGGCGCAAAGAAATAGAAGCTGGACGGCTGCTCGGGCCGCGCATGATGATCGCCAGCGCGATTGTGGACGGGCCAAAACCGCTTTGGCCCAACTCCATCTCCGTGAAGGATGCCACCGAAGCCCGGCAGGCGGTCGATCAGATCAAGCAGCAAGGCGCAGATTTCGTAAAGGTGTACTCGTTTCTTCCGCGCGACGCCTATCTTGCCATCGCCGACGAATCCAAGAAGCAGGGCATACCGTTTGAAGGGCATGTCCCGTTGTCAATGACCGCCGAGGAGGCCTCACGCGCCGGCCAGAAATCGATCGAGCACATGACGGGCATTCTGGAGGCCTGCTCCAGCAAGGAGGGTGAGATCTTCAATGCAGCGCAGGCGGATTTGGCGGAGGACATAGCCGCCAACCAGCCAACCTTCTGGGGACCGCACGTCGCCGCGCTTCGGCAAGCCCAGCTCAACACCTACAATCCCGACCGGGCTAACGCACTATTCACGTTGTTCAAGAACAACGGCACTTGGCAGTGTCCCACACTCACCTTGCTGCATGCGCTAGGCTACGACGATGATCCGGCTCTGATCCGCGACCCACGTCTGCGGTTTATGCCCCAGAGCGTCAAGGCTAGCTGGGATCCATCCAAGGCCTATGGAGAGACTCCGGAACAGTTCACGCTCGCCAAGGAAGAGTTTGAAACGGAGCGTCAGATCGTAGGCGTCATGCAGCAATCAGGCGTTGGAATCCTGGCCGGTACCGATACCTTGAATCCCTTCATTTATCCCGGCTTCAGCTTGCACGACGAGTTGGGATACCTGGTGCAGGCGGGTCTTACACCCGTGGAAGCGTTGCAGGCTGCGACCTTGAATCCGGCGAGATTCATGGGGCGTGAGAAGGATCTGGGGACCATTGAAGCCGGCAAGCTGGCCGACATGGTGCTGCTCTATGCCAACCCGCTGGACGACATCACTAACACCAGGAAGATTTGGGCGGTGATCTACAACGGAAAGCTTTATGACCATCAGGCGCTTGACAAGATGCTGTCGCAAGCGGAGATGCTGGCGAAGCGGAAATCGATAGCGGCAGCCATGATGAAGACCATACAGGAGAAAGACGCCGATGCGGCCGTGCAGCAATATCGCCAGCTGAAAGCCAGCGATCCGAATGGCTACGACTTTGGCGAGAACGAACTGATCGGGCTGGGCTACCAGCTGATCGCGATGAAGAAGTATCCCGAGGCGATCGCGGTATTCAAGTTGAGCACTGACGTATATCCCAAGTCGTATAACACCTATGACAGCCTGGCCGAAGCCTATATGGACAACGGCTCCAAGAATCTGGCCGTCGAGAACTATCGCAAGTCGCTCGAGCTGAATCCACAAAATACAAATGCCTCTGAGAAACTGAAAGTATTGACCGCGCAATAGGGACGGGGATTGGCTGCATCCTGGAGCGACGTGGCTGGCCCTGGATCTGTCGTTGAACCTGCAATGACCAGTGTGCGTATCGACAAATGGCTGTGGGCGGCACGATTTTTCAAGACGCGCTCGCTGGCGGCGCGAGCGTGCGAACTCGGAAGGATACAATCCAATCACCAACCGGCGAAACCTGCCCGCGAAGTTCACGTCGGCGATTGGCTGCACATCAAGAGCGAGAGCGGAGACTTTGAGGTGAAGGTGCTCGAGCTGAGCGAAGTGCGCGGACCGGCGCCCATCGCACGGGCGCTTTATGAAGAGGCGGCAACCAGCCGCGAGTTACGGTTGAAAGCGGCGGAAGAACGAAAAGCTCTGAGGAACTTCAGCCCTGCGCCGGAAGGCAGGCCGTCCAAACGAGATCGGCGGAGGATCATCCACTTTCGCGGCGGGCGGATGTAGGCGCTTTCAAGAGCGAACGCCTCGCATTTTGTCTTCCGCCCCGCGTCATTTAGATTGGTTTCGATGCCGACTACTGGCGAACGATTTGAGCGCGCCGTCTCGATCATGGCGCGATTGCGCGGACCGGGCGGATGTCCCTGGGACCGGGAACAGACCTTCGATACCATCAAGCCCTATACCCTGGAAGAAGCGTACGAGGTCGTCGAAGCGATCGATGCGCGTGATTGGGATGAGCTCGTCGGCGAGTTGGGCGATCTGCTGCTGCAGGTGCTGTTCTACTCCGTGATGGCAGCGGAGGAGAAACGCTTTTCCATTGACGATATCCTTGATCGGCTCGTTAACAAGCTGATCGATCGGCATCCGCACGTTTTCGGCGAGGTGAAAGCGGATACGCCAGGCGAGGTTCTGCGCAACTGGCAGGCGCTGAAGGCCGAGGAGAAGAAGAAGCGTCGGCAGGAGTCTGGCGATGAGGCGAGGCAGGATCATCCCGAGTCTGTGCTGGCCGGGGTCTCGTCGGCGATGCCTTCACTGATGGAGGCGTACAAGATCAGTTCCCGCGTGGCGCATGTCGGCTTCGACTGGCCGAATATCGAAGGGCTGTTCGACAAGCTGAGCGAGGAGACGGAAGAGCTGCGTCAGAACCTGGCAGAATATCCGGCGCCCGGGCCAAAACCGGGGTCTGCGGCTGGCGTAGCGGGAGCGCGCGGGGTGAAGATCTCGCCCGAGCTGCGTTCGCGTTTGGAAGACGAGGTCGGCGATCTGCTGTTTGTGCTGGTAAACATCGCACGCTATCTGTCGCTCGATCCGGAATCGGCGCTCCGCCAGACCAATCGCAAATTTCGCCGTCGCTTTGAGTATCTGGAGAGCAAACTTCGCGAGCAGGGACGAAAGCCGGCGGACGCGCCGCTCAACGAGATGGAGTCGCTCTGGCAGGAGTCGAAGCAGCAGGAACGATCGTGAGCGCCGACAAGATCCAGTTGCGCAACTGCACCGCGGTGGAGGAGTTTCACGCGTGCGTCGCACTGCAGAAAGAAGTATGGGGATTCGACGATATCGACCTCGTGCCGCTGCGAATCTTCTCTCTCGGTCCGAAGATCGGCGGGCAGGCGATTGGGGCGTGGGATGGAGGCACGCTGATTGGTTTCGCCTTCTCGATCCCCGGAATGCGCAGCGGGCGCGCTTATCTGCACTCGCACATGCTGGCGGTGAGGCCCGAGCATCGTAACAGCGGTGTCGGTCGCCAGCTGAAGTTGTTCCAGCGCGATGACGCGATTGCGCGCGGCTACGAGCTGATCGAGTGGACCTTCGATCCGCTGGAGATCAAGAATGCCTACCTCAACCTGGAGCGGCTAGGCGCCATCGTGCGCCGGTACAACATCAATCAGTACGGCGTTTCGTCGTCACCGTTGTGGGGATGTCTCCCTACTGACCGGTTGGTGGCGGAGTGGTGGTTGAAATCGAAGCGCGTGGAATCACTACTCGGATCGGGAGAGCTGCCGCCGATCCAAGAAGAGATGCGAATCGAGGTTCCGGCCGAGATCTACCAATGGAAGGCGCAGCCGGAGACTCGTCAGCAAGCCGCGGATGTGCAGTTGCGGAACCGCGAGCAGTTTTTGAAGGCATTCTCACGGGGATTGGCTTGCCTGCGCTATGGACGCGATGACAACGGCGACGGCGTATTCATCCTGGGACGGTGGGATGAGGAGTTCTCTTACGCGAGCACGTAATGGCTCTTAAGATGTCATCCTGAGCGTGGCGTCCGCCCGCTTTTCCCGGCCTGCTCGCAGGTCGGGGGCATCCGCGGAGTCGAAGGATCTGCGGTTCCGGCGCTATTGGGGATGTCTCACCGGCTGGCCGCGGGCTGGGATTGCAGCAATCCGATCTCAGCGGCGATCCTCTCCAGCCTGGCGCGAGTTTCTTTCTTCACCGGTACCAGCGGCAAGCGATAGATCTCCTCAATCCGTCCCATCATCGCCAAGACAGCTTTCACCGGTCCCGGACTCGACTCGATGAAGTTGCCCTGCATGAGCGGCAGGTATTTGCGGAAGAGCAGGCGCGCCTCATCCCATTTATTCGCGAGCGCGGTATTGGTCATGCGCGACATCTCAGCAGGAATTTCGTTTGATGCGACGGAGACGATGCCGACGCCGCCAAGGCCGATGACGGCCAGCGTTATCGCGTCATCGCCGGAGAAGACCAGAAAATCTTCCGGCACCGAAGCGCACACTTCCGCGATCTGTGCAATGTTGCCGCTGGCCTCCTTCACGCCGATGATATTGGGGTGCTCCGCCAGCCGCAGCAGCGTCGCGGTCTCAATGTTGGTTCCTGTGCGCCCCGCAATGTTGTATAGGATCAGTGGCTTGGCGGAAGCTTCTGCGATTGCGATGAAGTGCTGGTAAATCCCTTCCTGCGTGGGCTTGTTGTAATAAGGCGTTGCGGTCAGAACGTAATCGGTGCCCGCTCGCGCGGAAATTTCCTTCGCCTTGGCGACCGCCTCGCGCGTGTTGTTTGAGGTCGCCCCCGCCATGATGGGCACACGTCCGTCGGCAGTCTCGATGGTGAGATCGACGATACGTAGCCATTCGTCGTGCGCGAGGGTCGGCGTCTCGCCGGTGGTGCCGCAGGGAACCAGGAAGCCGATGCCCGACTCAACTTGCCAGCGCACCAATTCGCGCAGGGCAGCTTCATCGAGGCTGCCATCGTGCTTGAACGGAGTGACCAGAGCTGTACCGCAACCACGAAGTTTCATGGGAAAAGCATAATCCTCGGGAGCCGGAATCTCAAAAGAGCTTTTCACCACGGAGGCACATAGGACACGAAGCTTCTCTTGTCTAGAAGTGAGACACTGCGGATGCATCTGTGCGATTGGCCCTTCGAAGAAAATGACATAACTCCGTTATCTCCGTGCCTCCCTGGTGAGAACACTTTGTCGGGGGAATCAGAGCTGACCGAAAACGTCTCTGAAGTCGTAGAAACCAGTCTTGCCGACAAGCCATTCCGCGGCCAGGACTGCACCTTCGGCGAAGGTGCGGCGCGATTTGGCTTCGTGGGTGAGGATGATGCGGTCACCGGCAGCATTCAGTTCCAGCGTATGCGTGCCGGTCACCTCGCCTTCGCGTTGGGAGGTAATGTCCAGCCGCATTCCTGCCGCCTGCTCAAGAATGCGCTGCATGGCCGCAGCCGTTCCCGATGGCGCATCTTTCTTGTGAATGTGATGGATCTCGGTGATGTGGCCGCTGTAGCCGTGGCTCAAGGCTGGAGCCGCAGCCTT
>JASHXK010000227.1 GCA_030043575.1 Terriglobales bacterium | reverse complement strand
TCCTCGCGCCCGCGGTGGATTATTGGTGGGCAGCCTGTATGATCGCGGCGATGGCGGCGGCCGCCTGGGTACTGTATGTCTGGTTCGCAACCGCTTGGGACCGGCAGCGGCTCGCTTTCGCTACCGGTGACAGCGGCCTGCGCATCGCCAGAGTTCTCTACGGCGTGGCCCTGATCCCCTTCGGCATCGCTCACTTGCTCTATATCCAGCACACCGCGGAGTTGGTGCCTGCATGGCTGCCTTGGCACGCGGCCTGGGCGTACCTTACCGGCTGCGCCTTCATCGTCGCGGGCTTGGCAGTGCTGATCGGTGTGTATGCTCGGCTGGCAGCCGTGCTTGTGGCGTGGCAGATCGGAATGTTCACGCTGCTGGTGTGGGTACCAATCGTGGCGGCAGGCACCAAAGATGCGTTCCAGTGGAGCGAGACGGTCGTCTCTGTAACGCTGACCGCAGGCGCCTGGATGGTAGCGGAATCCTACCGCGGCGTGCCGTGGCTCGCCACCGGTAGGAGTTACCTTGCTCAACAGTAAATGTTCCTATATCGCCTTATCAGCGAACCTACTTCGCTTCCGCGTTTGAGTCTGGGATTACGACCATCAGCGCATCCGGCTTGCCGGCGTTCACCAGATAAGGCGCCTCCGGCGTGGCCGACTCATATCCCAAATCCTTCCCGGTCATATACGGTGCATAAAACATAAAGTGCCCGGGAAAATGAACCGTCTTATTGTCAGCCGTAGGCCCCAGGCGATTGTCGCTTGACAACATGTAGAGGACGCCGGGCTTGCTGGGAGGCTTGAAACGGCCATCTTTGTATCCATTGGCCGCGGCCGTCTTGATATCGGCCTCGGACGTGCCCTTGCTGCGCAGTTCCTCTTTGTATAGTTCCACCTGCAAAAGAGTCCGGCTGCCTTCAGGGTCGTAACACATAGGCCCGACGGTCGTTTCATCCGGCCTTACGAAGGAGCGCGTAACCAGAGCGCTGGCGCCGTTGGTACCCTGACGAGCTATTTCGTAGCCTTTGGAGCCCAGAACATAAACTGTGGCGTTACTAGCGACTTCCTTTGGACATGCGCTCAGGGCGAGGGACATTTGCTCGTCGCGCGGCATGGAAGCATCCATGACTTTTGGCAGCTTCTCAAATGGAACCTGATCGGCAGCGATAGCGGATAGAGCGCCAACCAACAGAGCGCCCGCAAGAATCGTGATTCGCCAACTTACAAACTTCATAATCCGTCCTCTTCGTTTCCCAAAATGCAGCAGGGACTTCGCGAAGAATAACGCGGGGCGATCTATAACTGGTAAGGCTTATCTCCAGCAGGAGTGTCTTTTGCGATGAACTGAGGGTTTTGCGCGGCAGGCCGAAGCTGCGCAGCCGCACTTGTGGGCGAAAATATGGATTGTGTGGAAGCGTGACGATCTTGGTTTTCCCACGTTCTGGACTGTCCAGATCGCGGCCTGGGTCTGTTTCTATCTTTGGGGATCGATCTCCCTGATTCCTTATCTGCACCAGCCCGGAGCGCTGCGCGGCAACACCGTATTTTTCCTTTCGCTGTTTGTGATGAGTTCTCTTCTGCGCCCCGTCTGCCGGTCACTGATGAGCCGTGCTGATTCATGGATTGCTCTGGAGGTGCGAGCGTTTGGCTGGTCCCTGCTCGGAGGAATCCTTGCCGGCTTTGTGATTGAACGGGTGACGTCTCCTCAGCACCCGCTGATTTGGGCGGACTGGCTGGGGAATTCGGTACGGTCCGTGTTCATCCTCTTCGTGTGGTGCAGCCTGTACTTCAGTATCAAACTGTGGCAGCAATCGGTACGGGAGAAGGAAAGGCTGCTTCGCGCCCAGGCCGAAACGCGCGATGCCCGGCTCAGCGCATTGCGCTACCAGCTTAATCCGCATTTTCTCTTCAACTCACTCAACGCCGTGTCCACGCTTGTGCTGGAAGGAAATCCTCCGGCGGCTACGCGTATGCTGGCGCAGATCGGCGAGTTTCTCAGAACCATTCTGGACAACGATGCCGCGCTGGAGACGCCGCTCTCCCAGGAAATCGCTTTCGCCGAACAATATTTGGCGATAGAACAAACCCGGCTTGGGGCGCGCCTGCGAGTGGACATGGCCATCTCCCCGAAAACTTTAGACGCGCTGGTGCCAAGCATGTTGCTCCAGCCGCTCATCGAAAATGCCGTGCGGCATGGCGTAGCTCCTCTGGTGGAGGGCGGAACAATTCGCATTGAAAGCAAACTTGACGGGGCGCAACTGCAGATCAAAGTCCAAAATTCGGGACCTGCCAGCTCACGGCCCTCGCCGGCACACGAGCCTGGCAATGGCATCGGAATAGGTAATACCGCTGAGCGTTTGAAGACGCTCTATGCGTCCGACCACAAATTTCTGCTGCAATGGCCGGAAACCGGCGGCTGCGAAGTAACGGTGGAGCTGCCTTTCCGCAAGGGCGTCCAGCCAACAGAGGCGGCACCGTGCGTGCGCTGATTGTCGATGACGAACGGCTGGCCCGCCGCGGCGTGGTTCTGCGGCTCAGCAAGTTCAAGGACATCGAAATCGTCGGCGAATGTTCGGACGGTTTATCGGCAGTGGAGAAAATCCTCGAACTTTCGCCCGATGTTGTCTTCCTCGATGTACAGATGCCCGGTATGGATGGTTTCGAAGTCTTGCACGCTTTGCCGAAGGAGAATCTGCCTAACATCATCTTTCTCACTGCTTACGAGCAGCACGCTTTGCGGGCATTTGAGGTTAACGCCCTGGATTACCTGCTCAAGCCTGTGGATGACGAGCGCTTCGCGGCAGCCGTAGATCGTGCTCGCAGGCTCGGCGATTCGGCCTCAAGACTTCGCATGAGCGAACGAATTCTGCGAATGCTGGGAAGCGATTCCGAGAAATACCTCTCGCGCTTCGTGGTGCGCACGGGCTCACGCCTGCAAATTGTTCACGTCGAGGACATCGTTTGGATCAGTGCCGCGGGGGACTACACCGAATTGCATGTTAGCGGCCGATCCCACCTGTTGCGCGAAAGCATGAATTCGCTCGAACAAAAACTCGACCCGGCAAAGTTTCTTCGCATACACCGCTCGCGAATGGTGCGGAAGGATGCCATCGTGGAGCTGTCGGCCATCGACAACCGGGAATATCTGATCCAGTTGACCGACAAATCGCTGCACCGCTCCAGCCGCACCCACGCCGACAAGCTCGACCAATGGCTGAATATTGGGAAAAACAGGTAAGCAGCAGGGATTGCTCTTACTTCGATCCGCCACGGCACTCGGCGGTCTATACCGGCGCTCGGTCGCCTTCTCAGTGCATCATCGCCTCGCCGGGCTTGACCGCTTTCGGCTTGCGCAGCAGGAAGAGCAGCGGAATCATGGCAGCGAAGATGATCGCCAGGAACAGGAACGTGTCGTTGTAGGCGAGCATGGCCGCCTGCCGCTGCACCGTGCCCCATAGGGAGCCGTACGCCTGTTGCCTGGCCATCGCCGCGCTCGATCCCTGGCTCATGAAGTAATGCTTCATGCTCTGGAGCATCTGCTGCGCGGTGGCGCTCTCGGGATTGACGTGCTCACCCAGGATGTTGATGTGCGTCTGCTGCGCGCGGAACTGCACATTCTCGACCATGGCGATGCCGATGCTGGCGCCGATGTTGCGCATCAGGTTGAAGATGCTGGTGGCGTTGCCCATGCGCTCGTTGGGAATGCCGCCGTTGGTGATCGTCGTCAGTGGAACAAAGACGAAGCCGAGCGCGGCGCCCTGCACCAAGAGCGGCCACCAGAAGTTGCTGGAGGCTACGTTAAGGCTGAAGCGCGACAGCTCCCACATCGCGTAGGCCGAAGCGACAAGCCCGATGCCGAGCAGTTTGCGATTGTCGAACGTTGCGATCAGCCGGCCGACGATCGGCATGACGAAGAATGACGCCAGGCCGCGCGGCAGATTGGTGATGCCGGCGTGTGTCGCCGTGTAGCCGAGGATCACCTGCATCAGCAGCGGCAGCAGCACCGTGCTGCCGTAAAGCACGAAGCCGATGAAGGTCATCAGGAACGTTCCGATGGCATACGAGGTGTATTTGAAAACCGTGAGGTCGAGGATCGGGTGCTCGGTGGTGAGCTCGCGAATAATAAGCGCGGTGAGGCCAACGACAGCGAGCACGCACAAGGTCACGATGAAGCGCGAACCGAACCAGTCGTCCTCCTGACCTTTGTCGAGCATGATCTGCAGGCTGCCAATGCCGACTGCGAGCAGGCCGATGCCCCAGTAATCGATGCCGGTCTTTTGGCGGCGCAGATAGTGCGGATCGAAGATGAAAACTTCGGTCAGGATGAGCGCGATCACGCCGATGGGGACGTTGATGTAGAAGACCCAGCGCCAGCTGTAGTTGTCGGTGAGCCAGCCGCCGGCGACCGGCCCGAGCATCGGCGCGACCACAATACCGAGCGCCCAGAAGGCCATCGCTTGCCCGCGTTTCTCCGGTGGAAAAGATTCCAGCAGAATTGCCTGCGACAAGGGCTGCAATCCGCCGCCGCAGGCGCCTTGAATCACGCGACAGAGAATCAGAAACGGCAGGCTGGGTGCCAGGCCGCAGAGAAAAGACGCGACGGTGAATCCGGTGACCGACATCATCAGCAGGCGCTTGCGGCCAAAACGGCCGGCGAGCCAGCCGGTCATGGGAAGAATGATGGCGTTGGCGACAAGGTAGGACGTCAGCGTCCACGTCGCTTCGTCGTTGGTCGACGACAGGCTGCCGGCGATATGCGGCAGCGAGACGTTGACCAC
>JASHXK010000020.1 GCA_030043575.1 Terriglobales bacterium | reverse complement strand
ATACAGCGGCTTGAAAATCCAGCCGGAGCCGGAGTGCGCCAGTTCGAAAACCGTCCCGCAACCAGTGGTATTAAGAGAATTAATACAGCCGGAGACCTGATTGCCTCCAGCAGATGCCGTGCCGTAGAGGTTGCCGCTGGGG
This sequence comes from Terriglobales bacterium, assembly GCA_030043575.1. Taxonomy (GTDB): domain Bacteria; phylum Acidobacteriota; class Terriglobia; order Terriglobales; family Acidobacteriaceae; genus Bog-257. The sequence goes on along the minus strand of JASHXK010000020.1, from coordinate 5,386 downwards.
CCGATGGTAAGACCATCCAGCGGGTTGGCGCCATCGCTGCCGCCGGTGAAGTTGTACAGCACCTGGAAGGTCTGCGCCTGGGGGGTTGGGGCAACTGCGAGAAGTGTTGGCAACACGACCAGGGAGACGAGGGCTAGTGTTCTCGCTCGCAAGTTGGTGCCGAAGATCGAAGCTCCAGGCTGCTGCTGGGCCATGGTGATTACTCCTTACGGCTTGTTTGGCGCACAACAGTATCACGCACTGTCAGCGGCGCAACTTAATTTTGGATTACGGCCTAATTGATAGAAGGTAAGAGGCTTGGTAGGCTGCAGGAAGTCAGTTGGTGTAATCAGGCGTTATCGCAAGCGATCCTACGCCACTCCGGTTACCCGTGCTATACGGATTTCACAACCGTGAACTTCAGGGCGGCTATGACAACCTGCCCGGGTGGCCGATGGTCGCCCTTGGCAGGACGAACCTAATCAAGGTTCCTGGACCTCGATTGGCGTTTGGTCCACCCATGCCCCGAAATGCATTCGTAAAGCGAGGGCTACGGCTAGAAGTAGGGCAGAAAGTAAACCTAGCTCAAGCGCGTAGGTTATCGACCGCTCATTCGCTCGGGTTTGATATCGATACGCGTCCTGGTAGCTCTGAATCGTAACTCCGTCGCGTTTCAGCTCCCATATGTGGTATTCAGCCGATGATCCACTTTGCACGCCTGCGCGCAAGAGCTTCACCCGCGCGGTCACCGGGTCGCCCCATTTCAAGTGCATGATTTGCTGGGAGAGACTCAAGTCGTCCTCATAAATGGTGACCGGACGACCATTGGTTTGGACCAGAATACGTATCACTGGGCTGGTGGATCGGATCAGCTCAGGTGCTCGCAGGACGGATCCGGAGATAACGTAAAGATCGCTTTCGTTGGCCATGGTGAGCCATCGTACCGTTAGCAGGAGAAGCGCAATGCAGCCAACCGCAATTGCGATGACGAGAAACACGCAGGGCAATTCGCGCCGGGATATCCCGGGTTTACCGTAGCGCCCGATGTAGGGCCCTCGCCGGGAACTGGGAGAAAACGCGTCGAAGATGGACATCTCGCCGGCCTCGTTGGTGAGATGGCACGGAGTATACATGGACGGCCGCACGTTCGAGCCGGCGGTGGTGGCGATTCGAGGTGGGGTCACTCCCCTGATTCCGTTCCGCTTTCGTCACTTGTTCGACCTCCGACCCAACCTATAATCGAATTGCTCTGGACGAAAAATCTCCGCCGGACCGCGTCTCACTGCCGGTGTGCATGGAACGTGTGCGCTCTGACGCAAGCGGCTGAAGTAGCTTCAATGAAGTTCATCCGCTCTTTGAAAGGGCACGGCTTCAGCCGTGCCGTTGGATTCGCGAAGAAATGGCCTTTAGGCCCTGAGGGATTGACCCTCAGCGGCTAAAGCCGGCTCCGGAGCGATGCTCTACGGCGCGCCTGAAGGCGCGCCCCTTCAAAGAAGACGGATTTACGAAACTGCTGAGCTTGCAAACCGTTTAGTGAGTTCGCGGAACCTGTTTCGCATGGCGATCCCTTTCCCCGGCGACGGTCGAATGCGGAATCCGCGGCCTTCCTCACCTTATGCGGCACGGAACGTAAGTTCCTCTCAGCGCTACACTTCGCGATTGCTGGCCTTGGTTGGTCTCATCGTTCTGCTGGGGGTGAGCGTCGACGCCGCTCCCAGTCCCGCCGCCCGCAAGCAGGAAGCACGCGAGCAGTTCGACAAGGCCGAGCAGATGCGCGAGTCGCTGAACGGCACGCCCGCCGACCAGCGCACCCGCAAGGACTACCAGCACGTCGCCGACGCCTATCGCAAGGTGTATTACGTTTCGCCGGCGTCGAGTAAGGCCGACGCCAGCGTGGTCGCCGTGGCCGAGATCCTGGCTGAGGAGGGACGCCAGTTCCAGCCCGGGGAAAAGGACCTGCGCGCCGCGATCAGCCAGTACGAATTCCTGCGCCGCGAATATCCCGGCAGCAAGTACCGCTTCCAGGCGCTGTTTACGATTGGCCAGATCTACAAGGAGGACCTGGGCGACGACGATACGGCGCGCGAGACTTTTCAGGATTTTCTGAAGCACTATCCGCGGAACTCACTGGCGCCGGAGGCGAAGCAGGCATTGGCGGAACTAAATCAGCCAAGGCCGGTGGAAGAAGCTCGCGGCGAAAGGTCCAGCAATCCTGCCGCCGATGCGATTTCGGCCGCGAACCCGCCCGCCGCGACGGGAACCGGGTCCGCGACTCCGGCGTCGCTTACGACGAAAAAGAAGTCTGGCCTAACGCTGGTGACGGGAATCCGTCACTGGTCGACGCCGGACTACACGCGCGTGGCCATCGATGTGGAGGATGAGGTGAAGTACGAGGCCGGGCGCGTGCCGAATCCCGACCGCATCTTCTTTGACCTGGCCGACACCAAGCTGGCCTCGGTGCTGGTGGGCAAGAGCTTCGATGTGCAGGACGGCTTCCTGAAAAAGATTCGCGTGGCGCAGTACCAGCCGGGCGCAACCCGCGTGGTACTGGAGGTCGCCGACGTCTCCGACTACTCGGCGTTCCTGCTGCCCAACCCGTATCGCCTGATCATCGACATTCACGGCCGGCAGCCGCAGTCGCAGACGCTGATTGCGAAAGCAAATGCGGCCTCGAGCGCAGCCAATGTGGAAGGGACGGTCACCACCGTCGCCAAGGAGAATTCCTACCGCTCGGTCGAAAAGGCGAATGAAGCGGATAAGCCTGTGCCCCCGCCGTCGAGCACGAGCGCTGCGGCGAAGAAACCGAGTTTGGCTGCCGATAGCACGACCACCCAGCCTGCTCAGTCCACAACTGCAGCGAACTCGAAAAAGACAGCGCCGCGCAAGGTGATCGTCGATGACAACGACGACAGCGCCGATGAAATCTCCCCGGACTCCGGCTCGACCACGAAGACCGCGGCAGTAAAGGCGAACGATCCGCTGTTTGCCGGACCGAAGGACACCAGCGGGCCGGAGCTGAAGGCGACCACCGAACCCACCACGGCTCCGACTGCGGTAGCCGTCGCGCCACGCGCCAAAGATTCAAAGAAGACGGCCAAGACCGTCTCAGCGAGCGCGCCTACGGGCCACGAGGCCGAGCCGACCTCGCTTGGCGACCGTAGCCTGACCCGTACCCTGGGATTGAAGCTTGGGCGCATCGTCGTCGATGCCGGTCACGGCGGTCACGACACCGGGACCATCGGTCCTGACGGATTGATGGAAAAGGACCTTGTGCTCGACGTGGCGCTACGCCTTGGCCGTTTGCTGGAGACGCGGTTGGGCGCCGACGTCATCTATACCCGCGACGACGACACCTTCATTCCGTTGGAAACGCGGACGGCGATTGCCAACGAACATCAGGCCGACCTCTTTATCTCGATCCACGCCAACTCCAGCAGCGACCCATCGGCACGCGGAGTCGAGACCTATTACCTGAACTTCACCTCCAATCCCGATGCGCTGGAGGTCGCAGCGCGCGAAAACGCCGTCTCGCAGAAGTCGATCTTCGAGCTGCAGGACCTGGTGAAAAAGATCACCCTGAAGGAAAAGATCGAGGAATCGCGCGAGCTGGCGACCGACGTTGACGAATGCCTGTACGCCGGGCTGGCCAACAAGCACTCGACCCTGCGCGACCGCGGCGTAAAGAAAGCACCATTCGTGGTGCTGATCGGCGCCAACATGCCCAGCATCTTGACGGAAATCTCGTTCGTTTCCAATCCCACCGACGAAGGCAAGCTGGAAACACCCGAATACCGCGAGAAGATCGCCGAGTCGCTGTACAAGGGGATCGCCAAATACGCCGGTGGACTGAGCGGGGTCAAAGTGGCGACCAAGTTCAACAAAGAAGCCAGCCAGTAAGGACGCTGCGTCACGCTCAGAAATCTGCCAAAACCAGCTTACCGTGCGTATTGCCGCTTTCCACCATGGTGTGCGCTCGCTTGAGGTTGGCGGCATTAATCTTTCCGGCCGTTTCCGTAAGAGTTGTGCGAATCAGGCTCGCGTCGACCAGCGCTGACACCTCGTCAAGCAGCTTGTGCTGAGCGATCATGTCTGGAGTTTCGAACAGCGAGCGGGTAAACATAAACTCCCAGTGCAGCGAAGCGCACTTCGACTTCAACAGCGTGGCGTCGAGGGTGGGAGGATCGTCGATCACTCCCAGCCTGCCTTGCGGCGCCAGTAATTCAGCGCACTCCTGGTAATGAACCTTCGTGGCATTCAAGCTGGCAATGAGTTCGGCCTGGGGGAAGCCAATGGCGCGCATTTGTTCGACCAGTGGCCGGCTGTGATCGATCACATGATGAGCGCCCAGGTCGAGACACCACTTTTCGCTCTCTGGAGTGGAAGCGGTGGCAATGATCGTCAGTCCGGTAAGCCGTCGCGCCAGCTGCATCAGCATGGAGCCGACCCCTCCCGGCGCCCCGATGATGAGAATGGTACCGGCGTTCGCAGGCTTGCCCGGAACCGCGCCCAGCCGGTCAAACAATAACTCCCACGCTGTGATCGAGGTAAGCGGCAGGGCAGCAGCGGCCGCAAAGTCCAGGGTCTTCGGCTTGGTGCCGACGATCCGCTCATCCACCAGATGAAACTCCGCGTTCGTTCCCTGCCGCGAGAGCGAGCCGGCATAGAAAACCTCGTCTCCCTCGTGAAACAGGCGGCACTCCGGGCCACACCCTGCAACTATACCGGCCGCGTCATAACCCAGGACCTTGAATTCCTCGCCGGCGGGAGGCGTGCTTGCCCGTACTTTCGTATCAACGGGATTGACCGAAACTGCCCGCACCTGCACCAGTAAATCCCGGCTCGCCGGTATGGGTTTCGGCAGGTCGATATCGAGCAATGATTCCGGGTCGGTGATGGGTAGCGGCTTCGTGTATCCAACAGCTTTCATTCGTAATCCCCTGATCACGCAGGTGCGAGAGCTCCGAGACGTGAACTCAGGGCTCGGCAGTCTCTGGAAACTTTGCTCCAACCACAGTAGTCTAATGATTATAGGTAACCTGGCTTGTCTCGTTGTTTCATGAAGCGCTTCCTTCTTGCGGTGGTCGCTTGCCTGTGGCTCGGATTGCAGGCACTCGCAGCCGATAACCTCGCGTTCTTGCCGCAATCGTTTGCCGGATGGACCCAAACCGGCCAGCCGCAGATCACCGCCGACGCCGCGCAAGCCGATGCCGCCTATCCTGCCGTCCTGAAGGAGTACGGTTTCACCGATGCGGAGACAGCCACTTACACGCGCGATGACGGGCGCAAGCTCACCATCAAGGCCGCGCGCTTCAACGACGCGACCGGGGCTTACGGCGCCTTCACGTTCTATCGCCAGCCAGTGATGCGAACTGAGGAGATTGGAACTAAGGCTGCGTCGGCCAACAAC
>JASHXK010000226.1 GCA_030043575.1 Terriglobales bacterium | reverse complement strand
GCTCCAAGGGACATGCCCTGGAGCGCTGGGCCGCGCATCGCGGCATCCAACGTTCTGAGGTTATGGCCATTGGCGACAATTACAATGACATCGAGATGTTGACCTTTGCCGGACATCCGGTGATCATGGGAAATGCGTCCGATGATTTGAAGCGCGATGGCTGGACCATCACCTTGCGCAACGATGAAAGCGGCGTTGCCGCTGCCATCGAGCAGGTGTTGAATCCGGATGCAACGACGGTGAATGCGTAGGTTCCTGACAGGAGTCTCATTCCGAGCCGATATGAGCCGCTGCCGACGCCATTTCAGGGTGCCATCCCGAGCGACGAGCCCGTCTTTGGCGAGGAGTCGCGGGACCTGCTTTGTCCTGCTTTCGCTAATCGTCGCACTTCCAATTCACGCTGCCGAGATGGCCAACCTGCGCAACGGCTTCAGCATTCGCCATGAGCATCACGAGGCGGTCGGCGAGGTCACGCGCCTCTACATGAGCGGCGATCCCGCCAGCGGCTACGTCGACGTCCCCACCGCCGACATCGAAAGCTTCGAGCCCGCCCCGCCCGATCCATCCGACACTGCAACGCGCCCGACCGGCCCGATGGATCTGAAGTCGATCGTGAGCGCCGCCAGCAATCAGCACCAAATCGACGCTGACTTCATCGCCAGCGTCATTCACGCTGAGAGCGCCAATAACCCGCGCGCGGTTTCTCCCAAGGGCGCGCAGGGACTGATGCAGCTGATGCCGGGTACTGCCGGCAAGCTGGGCGTGAAGGACAGCTTTGATCCCGCCGATAATGTCGACGGCGGCGTGCGTTATCTGCGCGAGTTGCTGCTGCTCTACAACAACGATATGGTAAAGGCGCTGGCGGCGTACAATGCCGGGCCGCAGCGGGTCCAGCAATATAAAGGTGTGCCGCCGTATCGTGAGACGCGAGCGTACATCGCCCGTGTCATCAACGACTACAACCGCAAGAAAATCGCTGAGCGCAAGCAGCAACCTACGCAGAATCATGCCACCCAAGCCAAGGCCGCGACGAAGCCCGCCAACCATGCGTCCGCCGGCGACGAGTAGCGCCGTTTGACCTCACCTGCTCCCTCATTTACCTTGAGCGTTAGACAACGCGGGCGAATCTTCTAATCCAGATCCATGAACAGAAAACGCATCCTGGTACTTGGCATCGTGCTGGCAGCGCTCTGCCTGCTGATCTACCTGCAGGTGCGCGCCTGGAAGACGTTCGACTGGGCCATGTTCTGGAATCGCACTGAGCACGTAAACTGGCTGTACATTTTCTATGGCCTCGCACTCACCTACATCGCGTATATGCTGCGGGCGGTACGCTGGCGCATTTTCCTCAAGCCCGTCCGCCAGACAACCACAGCGCGTCTGATGGCGCCACAATTCGTCGGCTTTGCCGCCCTGGCCATGCTGGGACGCGCGGGCGAGATGGTCCGGCCCTACATCATCGCCAAGAAAGAGCGCCTGACCTTCACCTCGCAAGTTGCCGTCTGGGGTGTGGAGCGCATTTTCGACATGGGCAGCTTTGCCGTGATGCTGGCCATCAGCTTCCTTTCCCCCGACCTGCGCGCTCTTCGGTTTTATCGCCAGCTGCGCGAGTTTTCCATTCTGCTCATCGTTCTTATTTTGGCGCTCATCGTGTTCATCGTCATCGTGCGGCGCTCCGGCGATCGCGTGGCGGAGTTTCTGCATGGCCGTCTCGCCGGTTTCGCGCCCAGGCTCGCACACCATGTTCGCGAGAAGGTTCTTTCCTTCAGCCATGGGCTGGAAACGATTCAGGATCTCAGTTCGGCGCTGCAGCTGGTCGGCGTCTCACTGTTCATGTGGGTGCTGATTGCGTACGCGTATTACGCCGTTACTCACGCTTACCCCGGCGAGCTGCAAGCTCTCACGCTGCCCCACGAGATTGTGCTGATGGGCTCCAGCATGGCCGGATCGATGCTGCAATTGCCCGCGGTCGGCGGCGGCTCGCAGCTCGCCACCATCAGCATGCTGAGTTCGGGCTTCGGCATCGAACACGAACTTGCCGTCAGTTGCGGCATGATGCTTTGGGCGGTGACGTTCATGTCGGTCATCCCGACCGGCCTGGCCATCGCCCGCCACGAACACGTTTCCATCCGCGCCGTCGCCGAAGCTGAAGAGAAAGCCGCCGCCCTGGCTGAATAAGCTGACCTTTGTGCCGATGTTAGAATTGACTCGCACACCAGGAGCAAACCAGTGCAGGTATTTCTAAGTTATGCCCATCGCGACGGTGCTTTGGCCGACGCTCTGGCGGAAGACCTGAAAAAGCGGGGGCTTTCTGTTTGGAGCCGCGAGGCTGAATTCCTGCCGGGGGACAACGTGTGGCAACGCAACGGAGAGGCGCTCAAGGCCTCCGAAGCCATGGTCGTTCTGCTATCCCCTGAAGCAATGCGCTCGGAGTGGGTTCAACATGAGATCGAGTATGCCCTGGGAAACCGAAACTACGAAGGCAGACTTTTCCCGGTGCAGGTGCGACCTACGCCTTCAATGCCGTGGATTCTAAGCCGGTTTAAGATCTTCGACGCAAAACAGGGCGTCAGCAAGATTGGTCAGGCGATCGCAGGTGCGCTGAAGCAGGTCGCTTAAGAACCTGATGCCTTCATCTCAAAGTACTCAGTACACCAGGAAAAAGACCTTCATTTCGCATTCGGCTCAAGACAGTCAGTTTGTCATTCGTTTGGCGGCCGTTTTGAAGCAGTACCGCATCCCTTATTGGTATAGCGCCCAGCATATCAGGGGAGCACAGGAATGGCATGACGAGATTGGTCGAGCCTTGGATGAATGTAACTGGTTTCTCGTCGTGTTGACGCCTGCCGCAGTTCGCTCCCTCTGGGTTAAGCGGGAGTTGTTCTTTGCGCTGAATGAACAGCGTTACCACGAACATATCGTCCCTTTGCTTCTTAAGCCCTGCCAGTTTCGCGACCTTTCGTGGACGCTAAGGCAATTCGAGTTCGTCGATTTCACCGACGATTTTGAACTTGCCTGCCGACAGCTTTTGCGAATTTGGGGTCTTAAGTACAAAGATGCCGTCAATACATTGGCGCGACAACCGAAGAAGCGTGGCGGCTGAGCTCCATCTGCTCCTCAAGGATCGTCAATCTCCCCTGTTACAATCGAATCACGGGCTCTTCGCCCGCTTTTTCCTCCATGAAGTGCCCGTTTTGCGGCTTTGAAAACGATAAGGTGGTCGATTCGCGCGAAAGTAAAGAAGGCGAATCCATCCGCCGGCGCCGCGAGTGCCTAAAGTGCGAGAAGCGCTTCACTACCTACGAACGCATCGACGAGATCCCCTACATGGTGGTCAAGAAGGACGGCCGGCGGGAGAAGTTCGAGCGGCAAAAGGTACTTAACGGACTGCTGCGGGCCTGCGAGAAGCGCCCGGTCTCGATGGGTAAGCTGGAGCAGATCGTCAACGATGCCGAAGGTTTTGTCGTGGACTCGCCTGAGCGGGAGCGGAAGACCAGCGAGGTGGGCGAACTCATCATGAACCGCCTGCGCCGCATCGACAAGGTCGCCTACGTGCGCTTCGCCTCCGTCTATCTCGATTTCAAAGACGTCGGCGAGTTCATGGAAGAGTTGAAAGAACTGCTGGATACTAAAGACAATACACCGGCTAAGGCCAAGGCCGAAAGCTGATCTAGAAAGTCATAATAAGAGATTCATGGCACACAAAGTTACCCTTATTCCTGGCGATGGAATCGGTCCCGAAGTCGTCAATGCTACGGTTCGCATCTTGGAGGCCACTGGCGTCAAGTTCGCGTGGGAGTCATTCGCCGCGGGCGCCGAAGCTTACGAAAAATATCACGAGTACATTCCAAAGGAGCTGATCGAATCCATCGAGCGCACGTGTGTCGGTCTGAAAGGGCCCGTTACCACGCCTATTGGAGGCGGCTTCTCCAGTATCAACGTCGCTCTTCGCAGACAGTTTGAGCTATTCGCCAACTTTCGGCCGATCCGCAACCTGCCTGCCGTGCCCACTCGCTATCCCGGCGTGGACCTTGTCGTCATTCGCGAGAACACCGAAGGCTTGTACTCCGGCATTGAACACGAAGTCGTGCCCGGTGTGGTCGAAAGCCTGAAGATTATCACGGAAAAAGCTTCCACCCGCATTTCCAGATTTGCCTTCGAGTACGCGCGCAAGAATCACCGCAAGAAGATTCACGCCATCCACAAAGCCAACATCATGAAGTTGTCGGACGGCCTGTTCATCCGCTGCTCGCGCAGTGTCTCGAAGGAGTATCCCGAGATCACTTACGGCGAGCACATCGTCGACAACACCTGCATGCAACTGGTGATGAATCCCTATCAGTACGACATGCTACTGCTGGAAAACTTGTACGGCGACATCATCTCCGATCTGTGTGCGGCGTTTGTTGGAGGATTGGGACTGGTGCCGGGCGCGAACTTCGGTCACCAGTGTGCGATCTTCGAAGCCGTACATGGCTCCGCTCCCGACATAGCGGGTAAAGACATCGCTAACCCGACCGCGGTCCTGCGCTCGGGAATTCTGATGCTGCGCCATCTCGGCGAAGACAACGCCGCCAACCACATTCGCCTGGCGCTGGAAAAAGTTTACGGCGAGAAGAAGCACACCACGCGCGATGTCGGCGGGACTGCAGGCACTACGGAATTTGCTGATGCCATGGTCGACGCGCTCCACACCATTCCCCCGCCCGAACCTGTGCTGCAGGAAGTGGAGATCTAGTCAAGATGGGAGATCACGATCGCCTCTCCTCGAGAATTCGTAAGAGCTGGGCAGTTGTGTACCACTCCACGCCGGTCCCTTGAAAGTCATTGTCGTTGGACCAAACCGGAATTTTAAGATGTATCGCCAGTGCGAGTAGCTCAACATCGTCAGCATCGCGCTTTTCAATAAGTCGCTTAGCCCTAGCCATCGATCCGGAATATTCCTGTGGCTCGATCAAGGTGATTGGCAAGGTGGTAACGGCCAGCATCACGGTCGCGACGGGAATCTGCTTCTTACGGGCGAGGACGAGAGCGTAGTCGTTGACCTCGCCAAATGTAGCCGCCGTAGTGAAGACGCTGTCTATGTTGGGATGGCTCAGAACCGCTTTTGCCCGCCCGCCGAGCACAGCGGAGAGCAAAACATTAGCGTCGGCGGCCAGCTGCACGTTTGCTCTTTCGCCACGCCGCGAAGTCGGCCAGAACCGCGTCCTCGGTGACCCTGCGCTTTATCAGTTGCCGTGCGATCTCCGCGCTCAGGACTCCGAACAATTCGCGTTTTAACTCAATCGGAAGACTTCCTTCGGGACGAGGAAAGAAGATGCCTGCCAGACGCCCTCGGCGAGTTACTAGAATGGGATCCTTCGAACGCATCAGGCCGGTCGCGTTGTCCCGGAACTCACGAACTGTGCTGATCTTCATGTGGTCACTTCTGTGACCATTTTATCACTCTCTGCGTGTTGCCGATGATTGGCCCGCGAACGAACCATTCACCGGTTGCGATACCATCCTGGTCTGGACTTTTTGCGCCTATGAACTTCCCTCGCTCCAGCGGCATTCTGCTGCATCCCACTTCCCTGCCGAGCCGGTACGGCATTGGCGAGCTTGGCCCCGACGCGCACGCCTTTGCCGATTTCCTGCGCGATTCCGGCCAGCGTATCTGGCAAGTGCTCCCGCTTGGACCCACCGGTTATGGCGACTCTCCCTATCAGTGCTTCTCGGCGTTCGCGGGAAATCCGCTTCTCATCAGCATCGATCGCCTGGTGGAACGCGGTTATCTGAATGCGCGCGACGTCGCCGACCCTCCGGCCCTCCCAACACAGCAGGTGGATTACGGCGCGGTAATCGCATGGAAGCTGCCTCTACTCCACAAGGCATTCGAAGCGTTTCGCGGCACAACCGCGGACCAAACCGACTTCCAAGACTTCGGTCAGCGCCACGCCCACTGGCTTGACGACTATGCGCTGTTCATGGCGCTGAAGCAGGCTCACGATCTTGTGATTTGGCTGGAATGGGACCGCGAGTTGGCGCTGCGTGAGCCGGCTGCGCTGAAAAACGCACGCCAGCGACTACGCGATGAGATCGAGTGTCACAAGTTTCTGCAATTCGAGTTCGAGCGCCAGTGGTGCGACCTCAAGGCGCACTGCACCCGCAACGACATTCGCATCATGGGCGACCTGCCGATTTACGTGGCTCTCGATAGCGCTGATGTCTGGGTGCACCGCGAACTGTTTGAGCTAAACGACAATGGTCATCCGCGTGTCGTCGCCGGCGTACCACCCGATTACTTCAGCGCGACCGGCCAGCTCTGGGGCAATCCTATCTACCGTTGGGATCAGCATGGGAAGACTTGCTATCGCTGGTGGACGGCGCGCTTCCGCCGCGCGTTGGAGATGCTGGATATGATCCGGCTCGACCACTTCCGCGGCTTCGAAGCCTATTATGAGATTCCTGCCGGCGAGGTCACGGCGGTCAATGGTTCGTGGGTCAAGGGTCCGGGCGCAGCCTTCTTTGACGCCATAACGGCAGCCCTTGGCGAGTTGCCGATCGTCGCAGAAAACCTTGGCGTGATCACGCCCGAAGTGGAAGCCCTGCGCCAGCAGTTCTACTTCCCCGGAATGGCGATTCTGCAATTCGCCTTCGGCAACGATCCCCAGGCGCCCGACTTCAAGCCGCACAACTACGGCCATCATCTCGTCGCCTACACCGGCACGCACGACAACGATACCGTGGTCGGATGGTGGAACAGCAAAGCCGGCGCCGGTAGCGTTCGCACCGCAGCCGATGTAGAGAAGGAGATGGCCTATGCGCGCTGCTACCTCAATACCGATGGCACCGACATCAATTGGGTGATGATCCGAGCCTTAATGGCATCGGTCGCCAATACCGCGCTGTTCCCTTTGCAGGATGTGCTGGGTGTCGGCAGCGAAGGCCGCATGAACCTTCCCGGCAGTTCGTCGGGTAACTGGCGCTGGCGCTTTCAGCAAGGGAGCCTAACGCCAGAGATCAGCGCGCGGCTGAAAGAATGGGCGGAAACCTACGAGCGATAGAAGTAGGGGATTGGCTACCGCGAGCGTATGATGTTCCCGCATTGGAGGGAGCATGTACTTCGAACAGTTTTACCTCGGCTGTCTGGCGCATGCCTCATATCTCTTCGGTTCGGACGGCGAAGCCGCAGTGGTCGATCCGCAGCGTGACGTCGAGATCTACCTCGAAGCGGCCGAAAAGCACGGCCTCAAGATTCGCAATATTTTCGAGACGCATCTCCACGCCGACTTTGTCTCCGGGCACAAAGAGCTGGCAGCTCGTACCGGTGCAACTATTTACATAGGCAAAGCGGCGGAGGCGACCTTCCCTCACGTTGGCGTATCCGACGGCTCCGAAGTACGCGTAGGCCGATGTCGGGTCACGATACTTGCGACTCCGGGCCACACCCTCGAAAGTTCCTGCCTGCTGCTAACCGACGAAGAAAAATCCCCAGCACCTTTTGCAGTTCTCACCGGCGACACGTTGTTTATTGGCGATGTCGGAAGGCCGGATCTCTCGAAAACCCACACGCCGCAGCAGCTCGCCGGAATGCTGTACGACTCCCTTCATCAGAAGCTGATGACACTGCCGAACGAGGTTCTGGTATATCCGGCGCACGGAGCAGGGTCCTTGTGCGGGCGCAACATGCGCGCCGAGCGATCGTCGACCATCGGCACCGAACGGCTGACCAATTACGCGCTGCAGGTCAAGAATCGTGACGAGTTCATCCGCCAGATGACCGCAAACCTGCCTGCCCGTCCGGATTACTTCCTCGAGGATGCCGCCATCAATCGGGCTGGAGCCACACCGCTAACCGAATTGCCTGCATTGCAACCGGTCGCGCCGACAGACTTGAAGCAGATGCTGGACAGCGGCGCACTTGCACTGGACGTGCGGCCGAGCGATCAGTTTGCCGTCGCGCATGTGCCTGGGTCCATCAACATCCCGCTGTCGGGCCAGTTCGCATCGTGGGCAGGAGCGGTGCTCGGGCTGTCATCGCGGCCTGTCCTGATCGTCGAGACAGAAGATCAGCTGGCAGAAGCTCGCATGCGGCTGGCGCGCGTTGGGATCGAGGAAGTGCGCGGCTACCTCGACGGTGGGGTGCAAGGATGGAAACGGGCTGGCTTCGAACTGGCGCAGCTGCCGCAGATGACGGTGCAGGAGCTCAGCCGCCGGCTCGACGATCCCCAGTTGCTGGTACTCGACGTGCGGCGGCAGGGCGAGTGGGATACAGCGCATATCGCCAGCGCCGACTGGTATCCGCTGGATCGATTCAAGGCTGCATTGCCTCGGCTGGAAAAGAATGCAACCGTTGCAGTGCACTGCAAAGGCGGCTATCGCAGCATGATTGCCGCCAGCCTGCTACAACGCGCAGGACACGACGTGATCAACGTAGCCGGCGGTTTCGATGCCTGGGAGCAGGCGCAATTGCCTACCACCGCGACAGCCGCGGTAGGAGCCTAGTCGCGTCGAGTGCCGCCGCAAGTGAGCTGACTTCACCGCATCAGTAAATAGGTTGCTGAGAAACGAGCACGACTTACGCTCTGCCGCCTCCCACGACGCAACCAGCAGTGTTATTCCAAGAAAGAATGAACTATCGCAAGAAATTCATGGTCGAGCCTGGAAGCAAGGTCAAGCTGGACAAGATTGACCCGGGATACAAAGGAAAGCACCTTTCCGAAGGCGACGCTCAGGCTGAGACGGACAAGCACTGCCGGCAACTTCGCGAGTCGCAGTATCTGCTTTATGCGTCGAGGACGTATGCCCTGCTCATCGTCTTACAGGCCATGGACGCCGGCGGCAAAGACGGAACCGTCAGCCATGTGATGAGCGTCATGAATCCGCAGGGGACCGTGGTCACGTCCTTTAAAGAGCCGACGGCCATCGAACTCCAACACGACTTTCTATGGCGCGTACATCCCCACGCTCCCGCCAAAGGGACGATCGCGATCTTCAATCGCTCCCATTACGAAGGCGTCTTGGTGGAACGGGTACACAAGCTCGTGCCAAAGCAGATGTGGTCCGAACGATATGAACTGATCAATCAGTTTGAACAATTGCTCTACCGGCAAAACAACACTCGGATCATCAAATTCTTTTTGCACATCAGCCCGGAGGAGCAACTCGCGCGCTTCAAAGAGCGGCTTGACGATCCGGCGCGCAACTGGAAGATCAGCGAGAGCGATTACACGGAGCGCGAATATTGGGACGCCTACATGAAGGCTTACGAGCAGGTGTTCGCCCACACCAGCACTAAATACGCTCCCTGGTACATTATCCCGTCGAATCATAAGTGGTTTCGCAATCTGGCTGTCTCCCAAATCGTGGCAGCCACCTTGGACGAGATGGGGATGCAGCTGCCGAAGCCTAGCGTCGACCTGGAGATGATTCGGCAGCAGTACCACAAGGCCACGCGGGAAGCGAACGGCAACGGCTCCGACGATACTAGGAACAAGAAGGGTCCCAAACACAAAGCGAGAATGTAGGCTTCAGATAAGGCACACGGGAGGATGGGTTGGGAGAACTGCTGCAGAAAATTCCGGATGACTACAAGCCCCTTGGCGCCGTCGTGGTCGGTGCCATCATCCTGGTGGCCATCGTCTTGTTCCATGGATCCGGACTCCATGGCATCATGGTCGGCCAGGACCGATGGCGGGCGCGGTTATTCGCTCACCACCCTCACCTCACCGGCGCCGCACTCATCTTCGGCTGGGGCGTCTTTCTCATGCTCTTTCTCCAGATGTTGGAGATCCTCATCTGGGCGTTCTTCCTCGGCCGGCTGGGTCTTATCAAGAACCTTCACGACGACATCTATTTCTGCGCCAATACGTACACCACGCTAGGAATGGGAAATATGCAACTCGAGCACCCGTGGCGGCTTATCAGTCCCATCATCGCCATTTCCGGGCTCTTTACCTTCGCCTGGACTACCAGCGCGCTGGTCGATATGGTCACGGCGCATCGCCAAGTTGTTGAACAAGTGCGCGCCCGGCGTAGCGCGCACAAAAATGCGGCAAAAGAAAGCGCCCCATAGTTTCCCATCGAAGCCCTGTCGCCCTGACACGAGATTCATCCGTGTGGTCGACGCTATTTCTTGTAGATCACGCCGCCTTTCATGACGAAGCTCACTTTCTCCATTACGCTGATGTCCTTGGTCGGATCTCCAGGCACCGCCACGATGTCCGCGAAATAGCCGGCTTTGAGCTCTCCGATCTGGCCTTCCCAGCCGAGCAGCTTCGCGCCATTGATGAGATCCGCTTGCAGGACGGCGACCGGGCTCATGCCGTACTGCACCATCAACACGAACTCGCGGGCTTGCGTACCGTGCGGAAACGGGCCGACATCCGAGCCAACTGCCATTGGCACGCCGGCAGCTAATTGCTTCTTGAATTCCTGCGCGTGTAGATCCTGCAGTTGACGTTCGTGCTGCGCAGCCGCCGGATTCGAAGCATGATCGGCAAAGTACTCGACCACGGTAAACGTCGGAACCGCGGGAATGCCTTTCTCCCGCATGACGCGCATTGTCTCGTCGCTGATTTGAAAAGCATGATCGACGGATTCCACGCCCGCCTGTGCGGCATACATCGCACCTGGATCACCGGTGGCGTGGACTGCAACCCGCTTTCCGGTTCGCGCAGCTTCCGCAACCGCCGCAGCGAGCTGCGCTTCGGTGAACTGGTAGGGAGTCACCAGCTTGCCATTCACGATCGTGTCGTGGCCGGTCTCGTAAATCTTGATGAAGTCTGCGCCTTCTTTCACCTGCTCACGAATCACCTCGACTAACTCATCAGGGTTGTTGGCATAGGTCGCGTTGGACAGCACATGCTGCGCGGGATTGAAGTGATTCGCGTCCTCGTGTCCGCCGAGAATATCGATCGCATTGCCGCTGATGCGCAGCCGAGGTCCAGGGATCAGCCCGGCATTGATGGCATCTCGCACGGCTGTGTCGGCGGAGCCGGCGCCTTCTGTCCCCATGTCGCGTTCAGCAGTGAATCCCGCCATTAAGTCAGCTCTAGCGGCCAACGTCGCCAGAATCGTGCGCTGCGGGACCGACTCCTCGACCGTCTGTAAGTCTTCCGCACCAGGGTGCAGGAACAAGTGAACGTGCGCGTCGATGAGGCCGGGCATCAGTGTGACGTCTCCCAAATCGATAACCTCAGCCCCAGCCGGACGGTTAACCTTCTGTCCAACTTCAGCGATCCGCTCGCCTTGCACAACAACCTCGCCCGGTGTAACGATCGTGCCGTCCGTCACGTTAAGCAGTCGCGCTGCGTGCAGGACTATGGGTTGCGGCTGAGACTGGCCGTGGAGCGTACCGGAGAACAAAAGGCTGACGATGAGCGTACACGCAAACCTGAGAGTCGCCATAACGCAGGAATGCTAGCAGAAGATGTCGCCGGATGCTGCGCTCCGTATGCGGGAATTTTTTCCGCTGGCGTCCATAGCCATCTGGATTACATCACGGGAAGCTCGCGTTCCGTAACTGCCCCGTTGTTCTGTCGTATTTGCGGACTGCGCTCTCGCCCTATAATCGGGCGTGGCCGCACCAACGCCCGCACATTTCTTCCGCAAGATCAATCCTGGAATTGAGACCGTCCAATCCAGCTTCCACTTGCCACGACACCGTCACTTCCACTCCTACGCAAGCGTCGTAATATCGGGCGAATTTGAGGAGTCCGGCTACAGTGGACGCATCCGTGCAACGGAAGGTGATGTGCTGGTCCACCCTGAACTGGATTGCCACGCCAATCGAAAGGTATTCGCGGGTCTCAGATTGGTTCGCCTGGATTGGTCGCAGCGGAGACCGGCAGGTGGCTTTTACCGCCTACGGAACGAACTGGATGACTTGGCGAGAACTGCGGAAAGGAATCCGGAAGACGCGTCGGAGTTGCTGCAGGAGGCTCTGCGGAAAAACCGCGCCACCCCGCTCGGCGTGCAGGATGACTGGCCTGATCTACTGGCCGAGGCGCTGGCCGAGGACAGCAGCCTGGTTATCGGTGAGTGGGCGCAATCGAACCATCTGACACAGCAGACGGTGTCGCGAGGCTTCGCCGCGGCTTACGGCGTGGCTCCGGAAGTCTTTCGCGCCGAGTCTCGCGCCCGTGCTGCATGGCTACGCGTAACCCATGGCTGCGATTGCCTGTGCAGGATTGCAGCGGAGAGCGGCTTTTCCGACCAGGCTCATATGACGCGATGGATTCGCCGGATCACCGGCGCGCCGCCGGGAGCGTGGCGGAGAGCCCGGCTGTAAGGTCAGGTGGATAAGCATCTATCAGCGCAGCGCTTGCTGTGCTGGACGGTTCAGTTGATCCAGCGCCTGCTGCGCCGGTTCGCGTTCGATGACCGTCGGTGCGCTCTGCGCGGCTTTTTCAATATCTGGTTTGAACTGGACCAGGCGGAAGTTTCCAACGAGTTCCTCTCCAGCTTCCTGGATAAGAAAGAACGGATCGTGCAGCGCGGCACCCACCACTTCCGCCAGTTGTTGTTGCTGGTCCTGTCGTATCGTCCCCTTCAGACCGGCGATGGCGACTAGAGCGTACATTCGCACTCGTTCCGGAACGCCCGGACGTGCATAGGCGAATAGGATCTCCGCCGCTCCTGCGTCTTTTGTAGCGGCGAGTGCGTTCAGTACCGCCGTCATAACGTGCACTTCGGGATTCGTCGCCGCCTTTCGCTGCAGCACATCGAAGGCGTGCGGATTCCCGGACTTGCCCAACTGCAGAGCGGCAGCCGCCTGTACCGCATAGCTGGAATCAGAGTTCAAGGCTTTGACGAACGTCTCATATACCACCGCAGCATCTTGAAAATGACCTAACGCGGTGATGACCGCGCTGCGCACGCGACTGTCTGTCTGCTGTAAGGCGTCAAGCAGTAGGGCTTTGGCCTGATCCGTTCCCACGCTGCCGAGGCTGGTGGCCGCCGCCGAACGCACCGCGTAGAACTGATCTGTTTCAAGCACCTGCGCCAGTGCTGTAATTCGTGCACTCGTGTCCGCATTCGTCATGGCGCCAAGTTGTTGAACTGCCCACAGGCGACTGAGCATCGCGGGATCCTTCTCGGCTTGTGCGATGAGCGCGGCGGCGGGCTGCTCCAACTCGAGCGTCTTGTCGATGAAGCCGCTGGGATCGAAGTCCACCCACAGCGGCTCGAAGTCCAGTGGAATCTCGAACTCCTGCCGCTGCTGGTTGTCGCGAATCTGCACCTGCTTCCGCTCACCATGGGCGCCGAAAAAAGCCACTTCGATGGGCATATCGAAGATCGGCGTCAGCGCGTCGGTTTTCTGCGTTTGCGAGACGATCAGTTTCTCAGCCTTGCGTTCAGGCTCGTAACTCGCCTCGACGTGATAGTCGGGATGCCCGGCCATAAATACCCACTCGCGAAAGAACCAACCTAACTCCTGACCGCTGTTGGCGCGAATCGCGCTGATCAGGTCAGCAGTGTCGGCGGTTTGCGTCTGATGACTCACCAGGTAACTGTGCAGCGCGCGAAACAATGGTTCATCCTGCGACGCCGGCTTCGTCGCCGCTTCACTGCCGTCGACGATATAGCGCAGCATGTCCAGAACCACCGCCCCTTTTTCGTGGGTGATCGCGTCGAACATTTGCATGGGATCGGTGTAGTGACGATCGACGATCGGCCGCCGATAGTCATTGCGCTGCTGTGCCTGCTCGTCCAGTTGACCGTCACGGATCGCCAGGCGATAGGCATCGTAGCCCTCGTGATGCTGGGTGTAGAGCGCTTCCATGTAGGTCGCAAAGCCTTCATTGAGCCAGATGTTGGCCCAGTCGCGGCCCTGCACATAGTCGCCAAACCAATGCTGCCCCAGTTCATGCGAAACCAGGGAGGTGCTGGGATAATCCTGATCGGCGCGCTCGTCGTGCAGGGTCCACTCCGACAACGTGGTGGCGCTGACATTCTCCTGACCACCGAAGATGAAGTTATGCGCCGTCGTCTGTGCGTATTTTTCGTAGGGATACTCAACCCCAGTGGCGCGCGAGAAAAACTCGATCATGTCAGGCGTCAAATGGAACGATCGTCGCGCCGTAGCCTCATCGACATAGTCGGGAACATAGTAGTCGACCGGTTTGTCGCGATAATGCTCGGTGATCTTTCGCCAAGGACCTACCGCAAGGGAGATCAGGTATGAGCTGTGCGGAAAGCTCTCCACCCAGTCGTAAGTAGTCTGGCCACCGGCGTTGGTTACGCTGACCAGCTTACCGTTGGAAACAACGCTCTGCCCTTCTGGAACCGTCGTCACGGTCTCGCTGGTTGCCATGTCGTTGGGGTAATCCCAGCAAGGAAACCAGTAATGGTTGAACTCTGCCTCGCCTTGGGAATACACCTCTTGCGGACGCTTCGGGTAATCGGGCGATGGGTTGGTGAAGAATAGTCCTGTTCGCGGAAAGCCGTGGTAGACGATACGCACATTCAGTGTGCTGCTCGAGTCATAGTCGCGATCCAGGTTGATCCACAGGCGAGGGTCCTCGCGAGCATAGGTGAGTGTGATGGGCTTGCCGACACTTTGTTCTACCGTCACCGAATCAATCGTCAGCTCGGAGCTGTTGAGATAGAACTTGCGGAAGTGCGCTTCGAACGGCTGGAGGGTGAGCACTTCATCGCCGAAGACCTCACCTTTCGGCTCGTCAAAATGCAAGCTCAGCTTGTAGTTCTCAACGTGGTAGCTTCTGCTAGGCGGCCACTGCCAAACATCCGGATTGCCGAAAACGTGCGCTTCTCCCTGCCCCGCTGCGTTGACCTGAACGCCAAGCGCTAACCAGACAAGGAAAACGAGTCGGCTACGTTTGGGCGTCAATTTGGAGAATGTCATTGTTGACGGTGTGCGGAATTGCCAATCTGTGAGCGCAGCGCAAGTCACACAGGCTCTACAATCGCATGGCGCCGTGAATCTAGTCTTGAAGGTATTTAACGCAGTGCGGTCTACGCGAGCGTCGCGGTCCACAGTGCTGCAGGAGTGGAAGCCACATGAATTCTAGTTGAGCAGTCCGGCTCGCCGTTCCAGCGCCTGGAAGCGCGGGTTCGAGCGCAATGCACTCCACGCCGGATCGACCTTCAGATAAATGATTCCCGGATCATGATTGGCATAAGCGGACTCCAAGGCAGAGAGCGCCTGCTCAGTATTTCCCAAGAAGAGGTAAGCTGACGCCAGAGAGAGGGGTGAGGAAGGCATGTTGCCGCCCGCCGTGCGATCCTGCTGCGCGACGATCAACCGCGCCACCCCTGGGTAGCCACTTGTGGCGTAGGCCTCTTGCTGCATCGCCGCCAACCTGCCCTGGCCCGATTGCTGGAAGACGAGGGCAGTCTCGTCTACGGCGCGGTCGTACATGCGGCGCTTGTAATACAGCATCGACATATGGAAATGCGCCGGCACAAACTTCGGATCCATATCTAATACCTTGCGGAACTCGGTGACCGCAGCATCGTCATCGCCGGCCAGGTAGTAGGCGTAGCCGAGATCGGTATTGATGATGAGCGACAGGGGATCGAGTTGCTGGGCGACCTTCATCTCGGCGATGGCTTCCTGAAATCGGGCCTGCGGCGCAAGATAGAGATCGGCGTACCAATGGTGGGCCAGTGCGTTATTGGGATTGAGCACAAGCGCGCGCCGGAACTGCGACTCGGCTCCGGCCCAGTCAAAATCGAACAGGACCTTGGTACCAGCCAGGATGACATGGGCCTGCGCGGAAGAGTCGTCCAAGGCGACTGCCCTCGCCGCAGCCACTTTGGCCTTGCGCTTTAGTTCCTCGGAGTTGTCCACAGGGTTGAGGACCAGCAGGGTGTAACTCTGCGCCAGACCGGCATAGGCCGCCGCGTAGTTAGGATCAATTTCGATGGCGCGGCTAAAGAAATTCGCCGCTGCTGACAGCCCCGGAACGCTGCGTTGGTTAGCGAAATACAGTCCCTCCAGATAATTGTCATAGGCTTCGGGCAAAGTGCCGGGGCCGTCCGGGGGCTGGGTGGTTTCGGAAGCCAGAAGCCGGACGCGAATCTTGTCGGCCACAGCGGCTGCAACCTCACGCTGCACATCCAGTACGTGCTCCGCGTTTCGCTGGTAGCTCTGCGCCCACACGTGGCTCTGGTCCTGCACCCGGATGAGCTGCGCGGAGATGCGAGCGGCGCCCTGCTCGCGCCGAACGCTGCCTTCCAGAACATAATCAACCTTGAGCTCGCGGCCGATCTCGGCCACATCCTTCCTGGTCTGCTTGTACTGCATGGAAGAAGTGCGCGCGATGACTCCCAGGTGAGCAGGATCCAGACGTCCAATTTCGGTGATCAATTCTTCGGTCAATCCATCGGCAAAGTAATCTTGAGAAGCGTCGCCGCTCAGGTTGGCAAAGGGAAGCACGGCGAGCATGGGCCGGGTATCCGTCAGTTCGGGCCCGGGCGCGCTGTGGGGGTGCTTCTTGACGAGAAGATAACTTCCTGCAGCGACTGCGATTACCAGCAGCAAGATTGCAGGAAAGACATGCTTTATCCTGATCCAGCCGCTTGAATTAGCAATGTATGGGCCCGGAGCCGGCAATTCAGCCGGGTGAACCGAAGTGGCCGCACCGGAGTCGGGTTGCGGCTTCGCGTTCGCGTCCGGCGCGTTGCGGTGGCCGTTTAGCCACGCGTCGATTTCCACGACATAGGCGAAGACCCCGCCTTTGGTGCCAGGAATTCGCCGCACTGGCAATCCGCGTTCCAACTCCCACCGCTGGACCGAGCGCACGTCACGGCCAAGGTAATCGGCGATCGCCTTCCAAGAGTCGAGCCGGCCGTCCCTGCCTGTAACTTTCTCTGCCTGGACCCGCATGGCGACCACCGTTAGCACCCAATGTCATCTGCTGTCGCTGGATGTCGTGTCTCTTCGCTTGAACCGGCGAGGCGGGCATTATATCAGTTTCCCACGGAGGTCGGAGGAGGCAAAAGCAGCCCCAACCTCGACCGAAAGCACACAAGGCGAGGAACGACGATGCGGAGGAAATCAACTTCTGTCGGATTGTGGTCCGCCTTAGCGGGCTTTACGGTTCTGCTGTTGATGCCGGGCATTCCCGCGCTTGGCCAGGAGACGGGTATTTGGCCGGCCAGGCAAGCGATGAGCGCCCCGGTTCCCGATAAAGACACAAGCATCCCGGAGGCTAGCCGCGAGAGAAGCATACCGGCGTCCAGCAAAGACGCGGGTATCCCGGCGACTGGCCAAGGAACGGGCGTCCGGCCGCTCCGGCACGGCATGCCCAGGCACGGCAGGACCATCCGGCCGGCTGACGGAGATGAGGACGTGCTATGGGATTTCGGCAGTTACGACACGGACGGACAAGGGCCGCAAGCCGGAGTGGTCATTGATTCCGCAGGCAATCTCTACGGCACCACCGTGTCTGGCGGTGCTTACAGCCAAGGTATGGTGTTCGAGTTGAAACCCACCGAGGATGGGTACGAGGAATATGACCTGCACGACTTCGGCGCACCCGGCGCCCATGATGGGATTCAGCCTCAAGGTGGCCTGATCATTTTTCAGGGCAGTCTCTGGGGGACTACCAACGGCGGAGGCGAATACAACTACGGGACGGTGTTCCAGTTGGTACCCGACGGCAGCGGCGGTTGGACGGAGAACATTCAGCACAGCTTCGAAGGTGATGATGAGGATGGTGCAAACCCTACTCCGGCCGTCCTGTGCCCCAGCCCTACGGGATCTGTTCTGTACGGCATGACCTACAAGGGCGGCGAATACGGCGAAGGGACGGTGTTCAAGTTATATATGGTGGACGGGTTTTGGTTCGAGGGGGTTCAGTATAGCTTCGGCCCCGACGAGGGCGACCAGCCAGCCTATCCTGAGAGCGGACTGATCACCGACAGCGCCGGCAATCTCTACGGCACGACCTCCGAGGGTGGCCCTTACGATGGAGGCGTGGTGTTTGAGATGTTTCCTGACTTTTCCGCGAGAATCGTGCTCGACTTCCTCGACGGTTCCACGCCCATGGGCAACCTGCTGCTGGTCAACGACAATATCTACGGGGTGACCGAGCGCTCCGGAGCTCACCACTCAGGAACCGTCTTCGAGATCTCGCGTCCGGGCTCGTACAACCACTTATACAGCTTCGGCAGCAGGGGTGATGGCATTAATCCCCAAGCCGGCCTCCTTTACGGGAACAATGGCTATCTGTACGGTACAGCGAGCGGCGGCGGCATGTACGGCTTCGGGACCGTGTTCAGCGAGTCACTCGGGGGAGGCGCGGACTTGACGCTATGGAGTTTCGGTAGCGGCGATGACGGGAGCTTCCCCACCAGCAACCTGATCCTCGGCCCGGACGGCACTCTTTACGGCACCACAGTGTTTGGTGGCCTATACGGCCATGGGACAGTATTCTCAATCGGGCCTTAGGTGTCCGATTTGATGCCCGTTCTACCCAAATACGGCAAATACGAAAACAGCTGTAAAGGGAGATTGCGAGAGAAGCGATGCCAACCTTGCGCCACGCTGTGCTCGGTCTTCTTGCGATCAGCGTGCTAATCGGGCCGCTGACCGGCATCGCTCAGGTAGTGACCGCCACTCTGCCAGCCGGGGTCCAGCCATTTGGCGTCGCGGTGAACGCGACGACCAACACGATCTACGTAGCGAATGAATGCGGCAGCGATCCAACGTGCAGCAGTCCGGGAACGGTGACGGTCATCAATGGCGCTAACAATAATACCGCTACCGTTACCGCAGGCGATGTCCCTTATACCGTCGCGGTGAACCCCGCAACCAACTACATCTACGTGACGAACGTCTGCGGCAACGACATCACCTGCGTGAGTGCCGGAACCGTGACCGTCATCAATGGCTCCAACAACAACACCACGACCGTGAACGTGGGATACTTCCCTTATGCCATAGCCGTTAACCCGGCGACGAACATGATCTACGTCGCCAATTATTGCGGCACCGATGCCACGTGCAGCAGCCCTGGGACGGTGACCGTAATTAACGGCGCCACCAATGAAACAGCCACCGTCACGGTGGGGTATTTCCCGGAAGATGTCGAAGTCAACTCCGTTACCAACCAGATTTATGTGGTCAATAACTGCGGCAACGATGGCACTTGCAGTAGTGCCGGGACCGTGACCGACATCGACGGAACCAGCCTTAACACCAGCACAGTGAACGTCGAATTCTCCCCCTATTATGCCGCTGTGAATTCCGTGACCAACCAGATCTACGTAACCAACAACTGCGGCAATGATTCCACCTGCTCCAGCCCGGGTACGGTAACCGATATCAATGGCAGTAATAACACTACATCCACGGTGAACGTGGGGGACTTCCCCTACAGCATTGCGGTGAATGCGACCACCAACAACATCTTTGTGGTGAATTCCTGTGGTACCGACCTCACCTGCAGCAGCCCCGGTTCGGTCACGGTCATTAATGGAACCAACAACAACACTACGAACGTGAATGTTGGCGTCAGTCCCGATCTGGTTGCGGTCAATGCGACGACCAACCAGATCTACGTGGCCAACTCTTGCGGCAACGAGTTGAGTTGCCAAAGCGCCGGTACCGTGACCGATATCGATGGCGCCACGAACAACACCGTTTCCATTGCGGTGGGAACGGCGCCCCAGGGCGTAGCCGTGAATGCCGGCACGAACCTCATCTATGTCGCGAATTTTCAAGACGGCACCGTGGCTGTAATTGGTGGCAATACAGTTTTGCAGTTAACCAATGTGACGCCCTGTCGTTTAGTAGACACGCGCCAGCCTGATGGTCCTTTTGGCGGGCCGACGATACAAGCTAATACCACCCGCAGCTTCCCTCTGCCACAGAATACGAATTGCAACATTCCATCGACTGCTGCCGCGTATTCGCTCAACGTGACCGTGGTGCCGCATGAGCCGCTGGGCTACCTGACAATTTGGCCGACTCCTGAAATCCAGCCGGTCGTCTCGACCCTGAATTCTCCCGACGGACGGGTCAAGGCCAACGCCGCCATCGTGCCGGCCGGAGTGAGCGGGGCGGTCAGCGTGTATGTGACGAACACTACGGACGTCATCCTTGACATCGATGGCTACTTTGCGCCTTCGGGTTCGCAGACCTTGCAGTTCTATCCACTGACGCCGTGCCGTTTGGTGGATACTCGTGGATCGGATGGCCCACTGGGCGGGCCGCGCCTGCCGGCGCAACAGGAGCGCGACTTCCCGCTGCTGATGAATACGACCTGCATCCCGCAAGGTCTTAACCCTCTGGCTTACTCACTCAACTTCACGGTGGTGCCAAACCCGTCCGGTCAGCAGTTGGGGTATCTGACGGTATGGCCCACGGGTGAGATGCAGCCGGTCGTGTCGACGCTCAACAACCCTACAGCTACGGTGGTGGCAAATGCGGCGATTGTTCCGGCGGGCACGAACGGCGAGGTCGCGGTCTATGCCTACAACACGACAGATCTCCTGATCGATATCAACGGCTACTTTGCGGCGCCGGGATCGGGAGGCTATTCGTTTTATCCTCTGGCGCCTTGCCGCGTGCTGGATACGCGAGCCAATAACGGCCAGCCGTTCAGTGGGACGCTGAATCCCCCGGTGAATGTCCCCGCCAGCCCGTGCGGACCGCCGCTGGCGCAGGGATACGTCTTCAATGCGACGGTGGTGCCGAGTCCAACCTTGGGGTATCTGACATTGTGGCCGGTTGGCGAAATGCAGCCCGTAGTCTCGACCCTGAACGCCTACGACGGGTTCGTTACGTCGAACATGGCCATCGTTCCCGACCTGAACGGCATGATTAACGCCTACGCCAACGGAACGACGCAGTTGATTCTGGATATCTCGGGATACTTCGCACCCTAAGAATCACACCCTTAGCCAACCGCGGAACCCTCTGCCGGCATAGTAAGATTCCGCCCCGTTGTGATAGGTGAAGACCGTGTCGAAGCGGCGATCGCAAAAGAGCGCGCCGCCGAGTTTCCGGATGTTCGCCGGTGTCTTCACCCAACTCGACGTCTTCGTATCGAACTCTCCAAGCTTCTGCAACTCCCGATACTGTTCTTCCGTTAAGAGCTCAATGCCCATCGCGGTCGCCATGTTCACAGCGCTGTCTTTGGGTTTGTGCTCTTTCCTTGACTCCAGTGCCTCACGGTCGTAGCAAATGCTTCTGCGATTTTTCGGAGTGTCTGCTGAGCAATCGTAGAAAATGTATTCGCCCGTCTTCTTGTCCTGCCCCACAACATCTGGCTCGCCGCCAGTTCTTTCCATTTCGCTGAGTGACCATAGCTTGTCTGCATTCGCTGCCAGCTTGGCCTGAACCTTGGTCCAGTCCAGGCCTTTATGGCGGTTCATGTTTTTCTCAAAGCGCGCCTTCAATGCTTTGAGGAGCTCTTCACGTTGTTTGTTGGAAAGAGTCGCTTTTGACATAGTTTCACCCATGGGTGCGTCCGCCGCGCCACTTGGCGGCATAGGGCAGCACGAACAAGTACAGACCAGTGAAAAAGAGTAAGGCCAGCACTGCGACCGCCGAAAGGCCCAGTTTCGCATTGTACTTCCCGCGCGCCACGGTAATGCCGTTGATGATGACGGCGATGGTAAAGAGTATCGAGAGCCAGCGGTGTGTTTGCCGAATCCATCTGCTCCAATTCAATGGGACCTCCTCACGACCCTGCCTGCCCAATTTGAGAAGGCACGAAGAAATATGTTAAAGAATCATTACAAACATCAGAAGAATCAGAGGAAGCTCCTCGCAGAACAGGATTCAGACTACAGCTACTCTGACATCCCTTAAAGGGAGAGAAAACGGATCATGCCTGCAAACCCTACGAAACCGCTGGCTGCTCTCTGCGTCGCACCCTATGACTTTGGGGACCTGGGCCGGTCGTTGGCCATGGTTGAATCCAGCAAGCAGTTGGCTGAGGTTGCCGATTCAGGGCCGGCCCGATCGCGCAACCGGGTGCTGCAATTGATTGAGAAACCGCTGGCTCGCGTGCTGGCCCGGTATCTGCGGCCGCAGCGGGACTTCAATGCTGCGGTAGCGCGGTCGCTTACTGAGACATACAGTGCCCTCGAGACGCTGGTCGCGAACATGCTGGCTCTGGACGAGCGATTAGCCAATCAGCAACTGCAGCTGCTGCACGAGCAGGTGAAGGCGCTCATTGCCATCGAGGATCTCGCGGTTCAGGAATTGCCTTCTGTCGCAGACGCCCGCGATCTGCAAGACCTTGTGGACCTTCGCTACCAGCCTGAAACGCGATTAGGAGATGACCGAACGCTGTATATTTTGGGGCTCTTTGGCAGCGGGCGCCTGTATATCAAAGAATTGATCCTGCAGAATATTGGATTGCGCGCGAAATATTACCGCGACGTGATCCGCTTGTATTCCGGCCCAACGTCGATGATCTGCAGCGGCCACGTTACCGTGAAGTACGTCTCACGGAATCAGGCTCTGCCCGCGATCATGATCCGCATAGCGGAGTCGGTTCGCTGTCGATTTGCAGATTCGGTTTTTGTGTATCGTCATCCCCTTGATTCCCTATTGACGAATTGGGTCTACTGGCGGACCTACATGCGCGACCGCCGCGAGGTGTGTGGTATCGCCGAGGTATACACCAGCTACGACGATCTTTGTGCCGACCTGGACCGGGATTTCTTCGAGTTCAAAGCCTTCGCCGAAGGCGATTTGGATTTCTATGCCGGTTTGATGGGACCGCGCTTCCTCTCCTTTTCGGAATATGTCGAAGAGAGCGCGCTTCATTTTCAGTCCGCCAGCTTGAGCTTGCGGCTTGAAGACTTCGCCATTGATCCCTCCAAAGAGTTTTCCAAGATCGTTGGGCTGATGGGGGCAGAGCTCGACTTAAGCCGCCTGCGCATACCATTGCCCAGAAGCAAGCCGTTTGGTTATCTGGCCGCTAAAGAGAAGGTTCCTCGTTTCAGGAATTTCATCAATCGCCTCAATCTGGAGACCAGAAAGCGGATCGAGAAAATAGGCTACGATCTGGGCGGGTAGTTGGGTTCAGGTGCGTTGCCAACCGAGCAGGAAGTGCCAGTCATTTCAGCCCGGTAAAGGGTACCGAGAACAAAAGCGTCTCGGAATCGCTAAAACTGGTACCCCCGGGATAATTTGGGGACCTTGCCTTAAACCAATTGCCGGTTTGGGTTGAGATCATCCGCCCTTCGAGCACTCCCAGGGACGGCCGCCGGCTGAGCAAGAAAACGCTGGCAAATTGGCCCGCGCCGGTTGCCTGGCTGACGGACTGAGTACACACGCTGTCGATTCGCTGCGAGTTCACGAATAACTGCTGCACCGTCTGCTGTCGCTTGCTGTTACTCTTGATTGGAACTTGCTGCCAGAACCATGCGCTTGGCATATTCGGGTCTGGTTTGGAATAGTCGAGAAAGTCGTGCCCGCCGAAGATCCCGCATAGGTTCGCCCATGTGTTCACTCCCACCGTATTCCACGCTTCTGCGGCAGAATTGGAGTAGGGTGCGCTACTCATCTTGTAAGCATCCGGTCCATAAGCGTCGCCGGTAGCGCGGTATTGGGTCCCATGTGCCGTCAGCCAGGCATGAGTGGTGATGTAACATTCGCAATCCGGGTTTTTCATCATGACGTTGTAGGCCCAGGACCAGGCGTCACTGCCGGCAAAGAAATCCATCGCCAGCACGAGCATCGATATCCCAGAGATGACGAACTTCACCGCCGTGTTCGCGCCGGTGTTGTCGTGCGATCCGACCCAATAGGCCATATCTCCGTCGCCCAGATCAATGCCGGACCCGTATGCTCTAGCGCGGCTCTTGGCTGAGAAATATCCCTTCTTGAACTGGTCTCCGAGGCTATTTCGCGAAGTGATTCCTTTCTCCAGCTCGGAGTAATCATGATTTCCTGGAGGCGTAGTGAACGCAATGCCGTTCTCATCGAGAATCCGCCATCCGGTCTCGGCGTTCTTAAACTCGCTGTCGACCGTTGCGTTCACACAATCGCCTACCCCTACGACGGCTTTAATGTTCGCTGCGAATGGCGATTTGCCGGATTTTAGAAGGATATTTCTGTTATCGAGGATCCACTGCATCATCGCTGAATAGTATTGGCCGCTGGCATCGGGACAGGACTCAGCCAGAAACTGCGGATCAGGAATGATGGCGATGGTGAAGTCACGGGCTGCGGCCGCCGCCGAAGGAATGTTGATGAATCGCGATGCCGCCGTGCCAGCGAGCCCGCCAAGCACAGTCATGCCGAAGTCTCTCCGGCTGATGCTCTTCAGGAGCCGTTTCGGCGTCAGGCCACCATGCTTGATTACATACTCGAGTTCGGTCACCGCTCAAAATCCTCCACCATCAGGCTACTGCTGTTTCCAGTTCGTTATCAACCCTCGCATTAGCGGCCGCAACCTTGCGGACACACAACCACCTACTCGCTTCATAACCCCATTCCCGGGCAAATGTCGCCGCCGAGTGTCACGAACTGGAAGATGGCGCAGGGGCACGGCGGGCTGCCCAGGCGCGCGTGAGATAGGTGGTCTCGATCGCCGTTAGGCCGGCGATTCGCTGCTCCGTCAAATCCAGGAACTTGTCAAAGAGCTCCGGACCCAGCTGCACCCGCAGATCATTTACCGACCGCCATGCTCCCAGATATTGCTCCGGCGTTTGCTGCATAGAATGCCTGCCTTCCAGGTACAGCACGTCGGTAAATTGCGGCTTCGCGCTCAACATCTCCGTCAGGCGCTCGGTAATGCCGGAGCGGCCGGACGATACCCGCTTCACATCCGGCTTCAGGCGAGTAATCTGCGCCTCGATCTCCACCAGTAACGGGTTGGCCTCGATCAGCCGCGGGTTCCACAAGGCGACGAATAAGCCCCCAGGACGCAATATGCGATAGAACTCTTCGCACGCCCGATCGAAGTCGGCCCAGTGAAATGACGACGCCATGGAAACCA